>CAMYEU010000115.1 GCA_947254465.1 uncultured Gemella sp.
CACACTGCATATCGTCGGCAGCGTCAGATGTGTATAAGAGACAGCTCTTTTAGAAACTAAAACGAGTAAAATAAATACCGATATTATTACTCCTATAGAAATTAAGATACTATTTGTTACAAATGAGGCATTAGAATCTAGTTCACGTTGACAATTTAAAAATAATATTAAGTTTCCTACATTTGTTTCAACTTTTAAGAATCTATAACTACCTATAAATCCACTAGTTTTACCATTTTTTAATGCCTCTGTCACTTTATCTTGTAAAGCATCTTGATTAGGTAATAAAGAATCATCACGATACGCTTTAATTATTTTCCCAAAATTATCTACTTTTGCAATAGAAAAACCATTGTAATCAGTTGCACTAGAAGAATTTTTAGTAATTATTAAATCATCTCCGTCTTCTTTAAAAATTCTTATCAAAGCTTCTGATTTTGATGCATCCAATAATGTGCTATCTATTCTTTCTTCAAGTTTATTAAAATTTATAAAATTTAAAGCGACAGCAAGTATTGCTATAACAACAGCTACGCTACCTATAGCAGTCGTTATAAATTTCTTTCTAAGACTCTTAAACATCTAACATCTCCAATGTATACCCTACATTCCTTGTTGCTTTAATATGAATATTGGCATCTAATGCTTTCAGTTTTTTTCTTAAGTAAGAAATATTAACCCACACAACGTTAATTTCTGAATCACTATCATAACCCCAAATTCGTTCCAGAAATTGTTCAGTTTGAATTACATTACCCGGATTTCTCATCAACATTTCCATCATTTGATATTCTTTATTAGATAATCTTACCTTATCTTTTTCTGTAGCTAATTCGAATGTATACTTACTTAAAGTAACATTCCCAAGTTCTAAAACATTACTCGTAAATGTAGCTTGTCTTCTCGTCATTGAACGTACTCGAGCTAACAATTCTCTCGTAACAAATGGTTTAGTTAAGTAATCATCTGCACCACTATCTAACCCGTATACTTTATCTTCAATTTCTGATTTAGCTGTAAGTAATAATACCGGTGTATTCTTTTTATTTTCTCTTAATTTTTTTACTACTGTTACTCCATCCATCTGTGGCATCATAACATCTAAAATTGCACCATCATAATCATCTAACATAAGATAATCTAATGCATCTTGTCCATTATTTACTACATCGACAGAATAATTATTATGTTTTAACATTGCTTCTAACGCATCTGCTAAATCTTTCTCGTCCTCGGCTAATAGTAACCTCATAGTTTTCCACTCCTAACTATATTTTCATGTTATAAGTATCTTCAATTAATTACATTATATAAAAACTAACTAAAATCAAGTTTAAACAATCATGTAAGATAAAAAATCATACACTTACCTATTTTTAAATTTTTCCACTTACATTTTACTGTATTTTGCCTATACATGTCAAAATAAATGGCTAATGTTTTCTTCACGCTAACTAATACTAATAATTATTATTTTTTTCCTATAAGTAATCCACTTTGAATAAAAGCCTTCATTTCTTTACCGTAACCCCATTTTTCTGCATACTCATCTGTTACATCTGAATTTATAATCTGAAATTTTGTGAAACCAGCTTTTTTAATTATCTCAATCATCTCTTCTTCCAGAAGAGCACCCGCAACTCAAGTACAGTGCATTTTGTTAGAATTTTTCCATTCTAACGGTAGTTCCTTTTTCAAAATAATATCAGATATTACAAACATACCATCTTCTTTTAATATGCGATATATTTCATCATATACTTTTTGTTTATCCGGTTCTAGATTAATAACACAGTTACTAATAACTCTATCAACGGACTCATTTTTTAATGGTATATTTATTAGCTCACCTTTGATAAACTCTATATTATCAAATCCTTTATTATCACGAGCTCTTTTAGCTTTATCTAGCATAGAATCTAATCTGTCTAAGCCATAGAGCGTTCCTACTTTTGGATTTTTTATTTTTGTAATAAAAATATCCATTCCTGCTCCACATCCTAAATCTATTAAGGATTGTCCTTCTTTGATTTTCAAGTGATTAATCGGATTTCCACAAGAAAGTCCCATATTTATTTCATCAGGAAATTCATTTATTATTTTTTCATCATATCCTAGTGATTTACTTAGTTGTTTAGGATTAATTTTTGTCTTTTGCTTATTTTTAGAAATATTATCATAAAAGTTATCAACTGATAATCTTATTTTAATATTATTTTGCATACTTACACCAACTCTTTTTATTATATGTTATTAATCTTATCATAAAAAACTATAATTTTCTATATGATTCCCCATAAAAAATAAGCCCTAATTAGGACTTATTTTTTCTTCTATATTAAGTTATTGTATTCCTCTTCAGTTAGATAACTTGAAATTGCACCTGTTTTTGTAGTTGTTAAACTAGCGTAATTTGTCGCAAATGTTGCCATTTGTGCTAAATCTTCTTCAGAAATGTTATTAAAATCTTCATGATTTAATAATTTTGATAAGAATGAACCAGCAAAAGCATCCCCTGCACCAGTAGTATCAATAGCTTTTATATCAGGTATTTCAGTTACTACCTTGTGATTTTCATAATAAACTTCCGCACCATGTTCTCCTTTAGTATAAAGAACAACTTTCATATGGCTAAAGTCTTTTTTCAATGCTTCTTCGATATTAGTAGTTCCTGTTAAGAATTCTAATTCATTATCAGCAACTTTAATTACATCAACATAAGGTAAGAATTCTTTAATAGTTTCAAGATACACCTTATGATCATCCCAAAGATTGAATCGTAAATTAACATCAAAAGAAATTAACACTCCCGCTTCTTTAGCTTTTTTCAGTAATAAATGATGGCTATCTTTTGATTCTTCTTGAATTGCAATACTTGCAAAGTGAATTGCTTCAATTTCAGATAAATCAACTTTTTTAACATCTTCCCTACTAATTCTTAACGTTGATGAACCTTTGAAGTAAAAACTAAATGAGCGGTCTCCAGTTTCATCTAAAGAAACAAATGCTAATGGTGTAAAACTATCAGCTTTACGACTTACATATTTACAGTCTACATTCTCATTTTTTAAAGTATTTTCTAGAAAATCACCAAAACCATCTTGTCCAAGTGATGTTAATAAGTAACTCTTATGCCCTAGTTTTTGTGTAACGCAAGCCACGTTAGCTACGCATCCACCAGCCTCTTTTTTAAACGATTTTACTTTATCGATTGTTCCTACATCTTCTCCGATAAAGTCAATTAGCATTTCTCCTATACATAAAACTGCCATTTTAGTTCTCCTCTCTAATTTCGATTGCTCCAAGTTCTTTTGTTAAATAATCAGTGGCTGAGATATTAACATTGTGATTTTCTGGATAAAATCTTGTTGAAAGTGCAAAAGATCCATCGTTTGCGAATAATTCAATAGATGAACTATCAAATACTATTTCTACATTTTTTAAATCCAGTTTATATTTTCTATCATCTCTTCCATAACCACTAGTACCAAAAGAAACTTTTAATTCCTTGTTATCATAGCTTACTTTAAAATCAGCTACACTAATTTCAAACTTATTGCCATGTTCTTGTTTATAATACCATGTATTTTTGTTAAAGTCATTAGTTTTAATATCATTACCTAATAAATCTTTTACTGATTTGTGTAACGTTTGTCTAACTTTACCATCTTTGTAATTTACTACACGCGGAACAGTTAGACAGTTTTGATAACCAAACTTCGTAGTCGGATTAGTATAGCTACTATCTGGTACATACATCCAACCGATAAGCACACGATTATCATCTTCATCTAGAAATGTTTGCGATGCATAAAAATCATGCCCATAATCTAATAATGTGAAGTTATCTAATTTATCAACATTCTCAATTCCCTCTTCAACTACAGAATATCCAATTTGATACATATTTCCATAATTTGGATACATTCTTGTAATACCTTGAGGTGAAAACATAAATATTTCTTTTCCATCTACTTCGAAATAATCTGGACATTCCCACATGAACCCTAGATTTTTTTCTGAGTAAATAGTTTTATATGGTTTAAGAGTATCCTTATCGAATACTAATAAACATCCATAATCATTGCTATCTCTAGCTCCAAGAACTAGATAGTTTTTTCCATTTTTTTCAAATATCTTTGGATCCCTAACATGATTTGACATATTAGGATAATCATCTGTTGTTAACAGACATTTTTTCTCAGTAAAATTAATTCCATCTTCCGTTTCAAAAGATATGGTATTATGACCACGTCCTTCATGAACGTAGTCATAATCACCTTTATATTTCACATTTCCTGTGTAATAGAAGACTAGTTTTCCATCTTCTATATTGGCACTTCCTGAATAAACACCACTCTTTTCTTCTTCTATTGTTGGTGTAAGGAATACGCCACGATCTTCATAATTTTTTAGGTCACTACTAGTATAGTAATACCATAATTTTAATCCGCCTTCCACTTCATATGAATATTGATGAAAAATATGATATTTACCTTTAAAGTAGGCTAATCCATTCGGATCATTAAGCCAACCCTTAGTAGGTTCTAAATGAAGATTTTGTTTCCAGTTATTAGCTAGCATTTACAAGTTCCTTCTTAGTTTTGAAGAAGTATGCTGTTACTGAGAATGAAACGATGAATGATAATGCTAAACCAATACCAAATGTTGACCAGTGGTTAGCAGGAATTGATAAGAATCCTGGAAGACCTGCCGCTCCTAATGCTGATGCAAATACTTTGTTTAATCCAATCCATGCACTTCCTACCGCACTTCCTGCAATAGCTCCGTAGAATGGATATCTAAGTCTTAAGTTAACCCCGAACATAGCTGGCTCTGTAATACCTAATAATGCAGAAATTCCAGATGCTGATGAGATTGATTTCATTTTTGTGTTTTTAGAGAATACTAATACTGCAAGAACCGCTGCACCTTGCGCTACGTTAGACATAGATGCGATTGGGAAGATAAATGTTAATCCTGTTGCAGCTAGTAATTGAGTTTCGATAGCTGAGAAGCTTTGGTGTAATCCAGTGATTACGATTGGTGCGTAGAATAAACCGAAAATACCTGCTCCTACGAATCCACCTTGCATGTATAACCATTGTAATCCTTCACCTAATAAAGTACCAGCTTCACGAAGTATAGGTCCCATCCATGCGAATGTTACAAATCCAGTCACGAATAATGAAACTAATGGTGTAGTTAAGTTGTCTAACCATGATGGCGTTACACGACGTAAGAATTTTTCAATTGTCGCTAATAACCAAGCAGCTGCAAGAATTGGTAATACCGTTCCTTGGTATCCTACTTTAGCGATCTTAAATCCAAATACATCCCAGTATTGAAGAGATGTAAGTCTTTGTAGACCTTCAACTGCTTGACCACTTTGGTTAACGATATCTAAAGCTGGAGCAAGAAGTTGGTTTGTAGATGGATCTAATTTACCAAATACATAGAAATTCATTACATCTGGGTGAACCATTAACATCGCTAGTGCAGCACCTAGATATGGATTACCACCAAAACGTTTAGTAGCAGAGAAACCAATTAATACAGGTAAGAATACGAACGGTGCATTAGCAAATACGTTAACCATATCTGCAAGACCTGCAATACCTGGATTAGCTTCAATAACAGACTTACCAGTATAGAATAAATCCTGTCTCTTATACACATCTGACGCTGCCGACGATATGCAGTGT
>CAMYEU010000116.1 GCA_947254465.1 uncultured Gemella sp.
ACGAGATCCTGAGATGTCTCGTGGGCTCGGAGATGTGTATAAGAGACAGGGGGTACCAGGAGTTCAACCAGGTCATGTTGTCGTAATTGGAGCCGGAGTTGCTGGAACAGCAGCAGCTACAGCAGCCTCAGGACTAGGAGCGCGTGTAACAATGTTAGATGTTAACCTTGATCGTTTAACTGAATTATCACATATTTTTGGTGGAAAAGTAGAAACAGTCTACTCTAATAAATTGAACATTGCTAATGCAATAAAAACTGCTGATTTAGTAGTAAGTACTGTATTAATTCCAGGGGCAAAAGCACCAAAACTTGTAACTAAAGAAATGATTAAAGATATGCCTGACGGAGGAGTAATTGTTGATGTAGCAATCGATCAAGGAGGTACAACTGAATTTACAGAAGGACGTCCAACAAGTCATGATAACCCAATCTTTATAGAAGAAGGTGTGTTACATTACTCTGTTGCTAATATTCCAGGAGCAGTTGCAGAAACAGCTACATATGCATTATGTAATGCTACTGCAAAATATGTAAAACTTATAGCGAAATTAGGTGTTAAAGGGGCAGTAGCTAAGTTCCCTGAATTAGTACCAGGTGTCAATGTAGCTAATGGTAAAGTAACATTCAAAGCAGTGGCTGACGATTTAGGATATGAATATACATCAGTAGAAGATGCTTTGTAGTACAATAGTAGAATTTAAAAACAAAAAATAGTTATATTGTATAGGGAGTGAGATGTATATGATTTTATGTATCTCACTTCTTTTTGATTAGGAATTTAATTTAGTTAGAGCAAAAATAAAATTATACTATTTTATTAAGTTATTTATTAATATCCTTTTTTCTTTACTTACATAATTGAAGTATATAGTAGTAATTAGTTTCTAACTATGATATAATTTAGTGGTACAAAAAAATAAGGGATAATATTTAATAAAAATTAGGAGGCTTATCATGAGTGTTTTTAGAAAAAAATCAATTGACTCAATTTTAGCAGAATCAAGAAACAAGACATTGACTCCTACGATGAAAACTATGGATTTAGTTTTATTCGGAATTGGGGCAATTATTGGATCGGGAATTTTAGTATTAACAGGTAAAGCTTCAGCAGAAGCAGGACCAGCTGTAGTATTTTCATTCTTAATCGCAGGATTAGCATGTTGTTTAGCAGCTCTTTGCTATGCGGAGTTAGCTTCGACAATTCCATCAAGTGGAAGTACATATACTTATTTATATGTATCAGTTGGTGAAATTGTTGCGTATGCAATAGGATGGGTATTAATAGGTGGATATGTCTTAACTGCTGCGACAGTTGCTAATGGATGGTCTAGTTATTTTTCACGTTTATTAGCAGGTCTTGGAATAGATTTACCAAAAGAACTTTATACATTACCTTCAGCAGATGGATATGGTAATATACCAGCTATTATTATTGTATTATTAATTACATTTATCCTATCAAAAGGAACATCAAGTAGTAAACTAGTAAATAACTTAATGGTAGCAGCAAAAGTTGGGATTGTAATCTTATTTATAGTTGTTGGTGCATTTTATGTAGAACCAACAAACTGGACAAATAATTTTGCTCCATCTGGGGCTTCAGGAGTGATGTTAGCAGCGACTACGGTATTTTTCGCTTATCTTGGATTTGATGCGATTTCTACTTCAGCAGAAGAAACTATTAATCCTGAAAAATCATTACCAAAAGCAATTATTATTACGATGCTAGTTTGTACAACATTCTACATCTTAGTATGTTTAGTATTGACAGGGGTAGTTGAATATAGCCGTTTAGGAACTGGTGATGCACTAGCGTTCGTATTGGAAGAAGTAGGACAAAATAAAGTTGCTGGTGTTGTATCTTTAGGTGCAGTTATTGGACTAATGGCAGGAATCCTGTCATTTATGTATGCAGGTATTCGTATCACATATACAATTGCACGTGATGGACTATTACCAAAAGGCTTAACTAAAGTTAATGCAAGTAAAGTACCAAGTACGGTAACATGGGGACTAGGAATTTTAACAGCGGTATTAGCTGGATTCTTACCATTAGGGAAACTAGCGGATTTAGCTAATGTAGCATCAATTATAGCATTTGCGTTAGTGAGTTATACTACAATTGTATTCTATAAAAAATTCCCAGATTTAAAACGTGGATTTAGAGTACCAGGGATGCCGATATTACCAATAATCTCTATTATACTATTTGGAGCGCTATTATACAGCGTAACATTAACAACATGGATTATCTTTATTGTTTGGGTAATTGTAGGGATGATAGTATACTTTACATTCTCATATAAAAATAGTAAATTAAAATAACTTATAAAATAGAATCGACTATAACGTAGGTGTTATAGTCGATTTTTATATATCGTTAATATCTATTTTAGTTATATGACCAGAGGTTACGTTTATTACTTTTGGCTTTATTTTGAGCTTTTTTATATTTATCTAAATATCTTGTATCTGGAGGTTTGACGTATTTAATTTCTGCTAAACCTTCTAATAGTAGTTTTTCTTGAATATTAATATCATCAGCATAGACGTAACATAAAGCTCTATGATATTTGTCTACTTTTTCATAAACATCAAATTCGATTTCAACATTTTTAGCTTTAGATAATAATTTTCCATTTAGTTCACTAGCTTCAGGTCCATATTTTTGTACTTCAACTCCTGGTTTGACAGTCTCCGGAGTATCAATTAATAAATATCTCACTTTTAATTCTTTATTATTAAAGTTAACTATAATAGTATCACCATCAATTTTTTTTATAAAATTGACCTTATACTTTGTTTTGTCTCCTTTAATACTGACGCCATTAATAGTAGTTTCTTTATAATTCTCACTAGTTTGATTAATTATCAAAGCGATAATTAAAAATACTACTGTGAATAAACTAAAGAAAATAATAAATACTTTTTTATTCATAATAATTCCCCCTTAATATTAATTTTAACATTTTTGAAGATTTGGATAAAGTTACAAAATAACAATAGTAATAAAATTTAATAGTTGTTATACAAATTCATAAAAAACAAAAAAAAATTTTCACATTACTTTCAATATTTACAGTGTTTATGGTAAAATAAGAGATGTAAGTGTTTTACAAATTTGTAAAATACTTAATAGGAAAATATAAATAGCAGTTTTTTAAGTGGAGGAAAAGTAGATATGGCCGATAAAATATGGTATCTAGGTTTGGATATTGGTTCTGCAAGTGTAGGTTGGGCAGCAACGGATACTGAGTATAAAATAATTAGAAAAAATAAAAAGAGATTATGGGGAGCTAGATTATTCGAAGAAGCTACAACAGCAGAAGACCGTCGAGGTTATCGTTCTAGTAGAAGGAGACTCGCTAGAAGAAAATGGCGCTTAAATCTTCTTGAGGAGTTATTCGCTGCAGAAGTAAAAAGGATAGATGAGACATTCTTCCTAAGATTAAAAGAAAGTCAATACCATTATGAGGATAAAACTCATAGGGTTCCTTATGCGATTTTTAATGATAAAGACTATACAGATAAAGACTATTATAGTGATTATCCAACGATTTATCATCTAAGATCAAAACTTATGTCTGAAAAAAATCCAGATATAAGAAAGGTATTTTTAGCTATACACCATATTCTAAAGAACAGAGGTCACTTTTTACTACAGGGGCAAAGTTTTAAAGATGGTAATTTAAAAGATTTAATTAAAGAATTATTAGAGCTTGACATACTTAATGTAGGATTTGATGTGTCAGAAGAAGTTGTTGCTAAATTTGTGGATATTTCATTAGAGAAAAAAACTTTAACAGATAAGGTAAATGATCTTAAGGAACTTTATCCAAAAGAAAAACAATTATTAGAAGTTTTTAGATTAATTTTTGGTGGGAAAACTTCATTAGATAAATTATTCGCAATAGAAGAATATAAAGAATTAGATGCCACTATAAAATCTATATCATTTAAAGAGAAGATTTATGAAGAAGTTCGTTATGATTATGAGCAAGTATTATCAAATTATATAGAGCTTCTTGATTTAGCTAAGCTAGTTTACGATAGTATTATTTTGTCAGATACTAAAAAAGAAGGAAAAACACTATCGGAATCAAAAATAGAACTTTACGAAAAACATAAAAATGATTTATTAAAATTAAAAAATCTTGTAAAAAATGATTCTAAATTATCTGAAGAAAAAAAAGTGGAGTTATATACTTCAATATTTAAAGAAGATAAAGATAAAGGTACTAACTACGTAAATTATATCCGTAAGAGTGAAGAAGGTAAAGGATGTAACTATGAGGACTTCAAGAAATTCCTAGTTAAAGAATTAGCAAAACTAGAAGAAAGTTCAGTTAAGGCTGAGATAATTAAAGAGTTAGACTTAGAACAGTTTTTACCACTTCAAAGAACAAAAGATAATTCAGTAGTACCTTATCAAATCCATAAAGAAGAATTGGTAAAAATTTTAGATAATGCTGTTAAATATCATGACTTCTTAGATGAAAAAGATGAGAGTGGTTATAGTGTAAGAGAAAAAGTGGTTCAATTATTAGAATTTAGAATACCTTACTACGTTGGTCCTCTTAATTCTAGTAAAAAAGCAAAAGAAGACGGTTTTGCGTGGTCTGTAAGAAATAAGGGATATGAAAATACACCAGTAACACCATGGAACTACAGTAAAGTTATAGATGAAAGTGAAAGTGCAGAAAAATTTATCGAAAACTTAACTAACAAATGTACATATCTTAAAGGAGAAGATGTACTTCCGAAGAATTCATTACTTTACTCTGAATTTGCACTGTTAGATGAGTTGAATAGACTTAAATATGATGGTAATAGAATCAGTCTTGAAGCTAGAAATACAATTATAGAGAAACTATTTAAACAACAAGGAAAAAAAGTAACAAAAAATAGTATAAAAAATCTTCTTAAGGCTGAAGGTTATATAGACGGTAAAGGTGAAATCGAAGGTATTGATATTACCGTGAAAACCGATCTTAGGGCATATAGAGATTTCAAGAAAATTCTAGGAGACAAGTTTAATTCTGAGCATGTAGAAAATATAATTCTTTGGATTACACTATACGGAGAATCTAGAAAACTAATAAAAGCCAAAATTGAATCTGTTTATGGAGATATTTATTCTAAAGATGAAATTACTAAAATGTCTAGATTAGTTTACAAGGATTGGGGAAAATACTCAAGAAAACTGTTGACAGAATTAGTTAGTAAAAAGCTGTATAATGAAGAAACAGGGGAATGTCTAAATATCATTGGAGCTATGCGTAAAAATAATATTCTATTTATGGAATTATTGGCTGATAGATTTGATTATTCAGAACAAATATCAAAATTCAATAAAGAACTTCAAGAAGAGGTGACAGAGATTACACCGGAAATTCTAGATGATTTATATGTATCTCCAGCGGTTAAACGTTCAATTTGGCAAACTGTTAGAATAGTAGAAGAGCTTAAGAAAATTATAGGTTGTGCACCAACAAAAATCTTTGTAGAGACAACGAGATCCAACCAAGGGAAGAAAGAACCAACAGATTCTCGTAAAAAACAATTAGAACTTGCTTATAAAGCAGCTAAGAAAGATGTAAAAGAGTTAGAAAAAGAAATAGATGAGTTAAAGTTTGATACGTTGAACAATAGACCTGTCTCTTATACACATCTCCGAGCCCACGAGACATCTCAGGAT
>CAMYEU010000117.1 GCA_947254465.1 uncultured Gemella sp.
ACACTGCATATCGTCGGCAGCGTCAGATGTGTATAAGAGACAGGTTTTAAAGGATTGAAATAATGATTTGATATGAAGCTCTTTTATTGAACAAATCAGTAAAAGAGCTTCATATCATTTTTGTTTTATAAATTCAATATAGTTTTATATCTATTTAGTAGAAATTTGTTACTTATATGATTAAAAGACTATTCTAAATTTTTGTATATTCATCAAAACTTTCTTTTTTAATATTCAATTATTTTTGTGTTATAATAAAAGAGTTGAGTAAAGATAAGAAGAGAATGAAATATTAGAGAAATTTGATATTTTTAGAATAGTCTTTGCTTAGAAAAAATAAAAGTTTGATTGTATAGAATCATTTGAGGTAATTTATGCAAAAGAAAAATAAAATTGTAATACAAGGAGCAAGGGAAAATAATCTTAAGAATATAGATTTAGAAATCCCACGTGATCAGTTTGTTGTTATTACTGGATTAAGTGGTAGTGGTAAAAGTTCACTGGCATTTGATACAATCTATGCTGAAGGACAACGTCGCTATGTGGAAAGTTTAAGTGCATATGCTAGACAGTTCTTAGGTAATCTTGAAAAGCCAGATGTTGATCTTATCGAAGGATTATCACCAGCAATATCAATAAATCAAAAAACGACATCAAAAAACCCTAGGTCAACAGTAGCAACAGTAACAGAAATTTACGATTATTTACGTCTGCTTTATGCAAGAATTGGAGAAATCTACTGTCCAAATCATCATGAAAAAATTGAGAGTAGTTCAATAAGCCAAATCGTAGATGCGATTATGTTAATGCCAGAACGTAGTAGAATTCAAATAGTAGCACCGATTGTTAAGGATAAAAAAGGTACTCATAAAAAATTAATAGATAAACTAATAAAAGATGGATATATTCGATTCAAAATTGATGGTGAATTATACGAAGTTGGAGATATTCCAGAATTAGATAAAAATAAAAAACATTCTATTAGTGTAATTATTGATAGAATAGTTATTAAAGAAGGAATTGAAACACGTTTAGCTGATTCATTAGAAACATCATTAAATCTTTCTAATAATGATTTAGTAGAAATTGATGATGTTAAAGAAGAGACTACTCAACTATTTTCAACAAAATATAGTTGTAAACATTGTGATTTTACTTTAGGTGATTTAGAGCCGCGTATCTTCTCATTTAACAATCCACAAGGAGCTTGTCCAGAGTGTGATGGTTTAGGGATGCACGAAACGGTAGATATTAACAAGATTATTGAAAAAGACTTAACGATTAATGAAGGTGCAATATTAGTTTATAATAATGCGACTTCAACATATTATCCAAGCTTAATTAAATGTGCATGCGAACACTTCGGAATAGATATGGATACTCCATTCAAGGATTTAAATAATGAACAACAACAGATTATTTTATACGGTAATGATCAAGAAGAAATTACTCATAAATATATTAATGACGAAGGCGTGCAACGTTCACGTATAGTATATTTTGAAGGAGTAGCGAATAATATCCTTAGACGTTATAAATCAGGAATGACTAAAGCAACAAGAGAAGCTATGGCTAAGTATATTAAAGAAGATTCTTGTCGCAGTTGTAAAGGACAACGATTAAAACCAGAAATCTTATCAGTGTATGTTGCAGAAAAAAATATTGCAGAAGTTTGTGAAATGTCTATTAAAGATAGTTATGAATTTTTCCAAAATATAAAACTAAGTGAAAAAGACTATGCAATAGCTAAATTAGTACTTAAAGAAATCAAATCTAGATTACAGTTTTTAAATGATGTTGGTTTAGATTATCTAACGCTAGATAGAGCTTCAGGAACCTTATCAGGTGGAGAAGCTCAGCGTATTCGATTAGCAACGCAAATCGGTTCGAAACTTATGGGAGTTACTTATATTCTAGATGAGCCTTCAATAGGTTTACACCAAAGAGATAATGAAAAACTTATTAATACTATGCTTTCTATGAGAGATTTAGGAAACACAGTATTAGTAGTAGAGCACGATGAGGATACTATGTTAGCTTGTGACTATATAGTTGATATAGGACCTAAAGCAGGTGAGCATGGGGGACAAGTAGTTGCTGTAGGAACACCTGATGAAATTATGGCGAACGAAAATTCTATAACTGGAGCTTATCTATCTGGACGCAAAAAAATAGCTGTACCATCAGAAAGAAGAGAAGGTAACGGTGAAAATATCGTTATTAAGAAAGCAAGAAAAAATAATCTAAAGAATGTTAGTGTGAAATTCCCACTTGGAAAATTTATTGGAGTAACAGGGGTTTCAGGAAGTGGTAAATCAACACTTGTTAATGAAATCTTATTTAATTCAGTAAAAAATGTGCTTAATAAAGAGGAAATAGACACAACTGTAGTGAAATCGGTAGAGGGAATTGAAGGGAATATAGATAAGATTATCGATATTGATCAAAGTCCAATAGGAAGAACACCGAGAAGTAATCCAGCTACCTATACAGGTGTATTTGATGATATACGAGATTTATATGCAAGTACTAATGAAGCTAAATTACGTGGATACAAAAAAGGGCGCTTCAGCTTTAATGTAAAAGGTGGTCGTTGTGAAGCTTGTAGTGGTGATGGAATACTAAAAATTGAAATGCACTTTTTACCTGATGTTTATGTTCCATGTGAAGTATGTAAAGGTAAACGATACAATAGAGAAACACTAGAAGTTAAGTATAAAGGTAAAAGTATCAGTGATGTCTTAGATATGACGATTAAGGAAGCATATGAATTCTTTGAAAACATTCCTAAGATAAAAAACAAACTAGAGACATTAGTACATGTAGGGCTTGATTATATAAGATTAGGTCAAAGTGCAACTACTCTTTCAGGAGGAGAAGCTCAAAGGGTAAAACTAGCAAGCGAACTTTATAAGAAATCTACAGGAAAAACATTGTATATTCTTGATGAGCCAACTACTGGTTTACATATCGATGATATTAGTAGATTAATTAAAATTATCGATAAGCTAGTTGATGGTGGAAACACTGTTGTTGTTATCGAGCATAATTTAGATGTCATAAAATGCTGTGATCATCTGATAGATTTAGGTCCAGAAGGTGGAGTAGGAGGAGGAACAATTCTTGCAGAATGTACTCCAGAACAACTAAGTGAAAACAATGAAAGCTATACAGGGAAGTTTCTGAAAAAACTTTTAAATTAGAATAAAATTAATAAATAAGTATTAAAGAAGGGTATATTAAAAATATATTTTAAAAAATTTTTATTTTATGAAAACTATATATATTAAGCAATTTCACTAGATTAATATAAAAAAATAATATGATTATACAAATTTTGAGGTTGTTTTAGTAGTGTAAGTATGGTAAAATATAAATAACAACTAAAGCGCTTGTAAGACTTACCATATATTCGGGCCTAACACTTTTTAAAAGGGAACGAGAATCGCTTACTAGTATAAAATGCTTCCTTGAGAAGACTTTAGAACATAAGGCTATCGTACCCACCTGATATTATCAGGACCAATCTAGGTAAGGATCTACGGCGTTTTGGTTTTTTTTAGACTGGTTCAATAACTATCCAGTCTTTTTTAATTAAAATTATAGAATCAGAAATATGGAGATAAAAATGTTACATCAATTTTCGAGAAACGAATTATTAATAGGAACTGAAGGTTTAGAATTATTAAAAAATAAAAGAGTAGGTATTTTGGGAATCGGTGGAGTAGGATCATTTGCAGCTGAATCATTAGCTCGTTCAGGTGTTGGTTCACTAGTACTTATGGATAAAGATGATATAGATATTACTAATGTTAATAGACAAATTCATGCAACTACTAAAACTGTAGGATGTAGTAAAGTTCAAGAAATGAAAAAAAGAATTTTGGATATTAATCCAGAATGTGAAGTTATTGCTATTCAAGACTTTTACACTGAAGATACATATCCTATATTTTATGAGAAACCATTAGATTTTGTGATAGATGCTTGTGATACAGTGACATTTAAAATACATTTAATAAAATATTGTTTAGCAAACAACATTCCAGTAATTAGTGTAATGGGGGCTGCTAACAAGTTAGATCCAACAAAATTCCAAATAGCTGATATTAGCAAAACTACTGTTTGTCCATTAGCAAAAGTAATCAGAACTAAATTTAAAAAAGAAAAAGTTCGAGGAAAAGTACCTGTAGTATTTTCTACAGAAAGTCCAACAATTGCTAATAAAGAATATTTAGAAAAAATTGGAAAACAAGACTCAGCTATACGAAAAGCGAAAATTCCACCAGCTTCAAACGCATTTTGTCCGTCAATAGCTGGCCTTATAGCAGCAAATTATGTTTATACAAATTTATTGAAAAATATAAAAATATTAACTGTTGAAAAACCTAATTAAAAAATGAAAACAACGCTAATTTAAGCGTTGTTTTATTTTTGCTCATGGTTGACATATCAAAGTTTATGGTATTTTTTCTGTAAAAATTACACAGAATTTGAAAAAAATATTCTATATTAGTATGAAAAAAAGGTTTAAAAATTTATAATTTAATTTGATTTTTTATAAAAAACAAGGTATAATGGTTATAGATGAGAAAGGAGGATTACTTTGAAGAATAAAGGAACATTACTGGCACAAAACTTGAAAAAACTTCGAAAAATGAACAATTACTCTATGTCAACTGTAGCAGATAAACTAGAGTTATCATCTCACGGTGTATATGCGAACTGGGAATACGGACGTAACGAACCAAATGTTGCAACACTAGTATCAATAGCGAAACTATATAACGTATCTATTGATGAACTGGTAGGTTATAAAACTGAAAAAGGGGAACCAGAAGAGTTGGCAGATACTCACTTTGAAGTAATAGATATGATTAAATCGCTTGATAGTGAGGATTGTAAATTAGTAGAAGAAGTTTTGAGAAGATTTAGGGGATATTCTTTTTCTAGAAATATAAATCTATAACATACTCAAATACTTAGGCTATAGAGTTATAATGTAGTAAATTAAATTAATAGTTTTAAATATAGGCTAGGTAGTAATACTTAGCCTATATTTTCCTTTTCTTAAGGAATGGGGTGATAACTATTGATGTAAAAGATTTAATGAATAAAATTCTTAATGATGCAATAGAAAACAGAGCCAGTGATATCCATATATACCCACATACATCGGGTGAATCCTTTATAAAACTCAGAGTGAGAGGCCAGCTGAGTGAATATGAAAAATTTTCAAATAGGGAGATAGAGGCGATAATCTCGTTATTAAAATTTAATTCTAACATTGATATTTCAAGGAATAAAGAACCACAAAGTGGGAGATTCGTTTATAAACATAATAACAAAGATTATTATTTACGAGTTTCTACCTTACCGCTTAGTGAGTTAAATGAAGGTTGTGTAGTTAGAATCTTCATAAATGAATTAGAAGATGTTGAATACAGTATCTTTGATGAAGATAGTCAGTATATAAATAATCTTTCTAAAAGAGCTTACGGACTAGTCTTATTCTCTGGGCCCACGGGTAGTGGGAAATCTACATCAATGTATAAGTTAGCAAGTATGCTTGCTAGTAAAAATAAACAGGTAATAACCTGTCTCTTATACACATCTCCGAGCCCACGAGACATCTCAGGA
>CAMYEU010000118.1 GCA_947254465.1 uncultured Gemella sp.
ACGAGATCCTGAGATGTCTCGTGGGCTCGGAGATGTGTATAAGAGACAGCTTTAAAACACCTACAAGAAGAACTCCCTGATATCGACAAATATAGAGAAAATGTACCTCAAAGTGTAAAAAACATCGTACTTCAGGCTACTATGAAAAATCCTAATGAAAGATATATTAGCTCTAAAGAGTTATTTGAGGATTTAAGTACGGTTCTTAATCCAGAACGTTTATATGAAAATAAATACACTGGTTTTAAAATCCCAGCACAACCCATAAATAATTATAATGAAACTCAATATATTGATAACAGTATTAATAACGATCAGTACGGTTACAATGATTACACTACTACTGATGATGATTATGAATATGAACAGGATAATAGAAAGAGTAATCGACGTTATCAACAAAGTAATAATCAAAAAAATAATTATACTAATGTGAGTAAAAAAGACGAAAAAGAGGAAACATCAAAAGCTAAACATGTATTTCTTGCAATATTAGCTATTGTTACTATTGTAGTAGGTTCATTCTTTATTTACAATTATGTTAGTGATTCCAACAGTGTTTCGGCACCAGATGTGCGTAATAAATCACTAGAAGAAGCTAAAGTTACTATCGTTAAAGCTGGTCTCGAAGTAGGAGATATTACAGAAATCGCAAGTGATGATATAAAAGAAAATATTGTTATAGATAGTGATCCTAAGGCCGGTAAAAAAGTAAAAAAAGGCTCTAAAGTAGATTTACGTGTTTCTTCAGGTAAAAAGACAATAGATATGCCAAATTTTGTAGGTCTAGATGAAGAAACTGTTAAGAAAAACGCATCAAAACTAGGATTTAAAAATATAACAGTAGAGAAAGTAGAAAGTAATAATTATGATACTGGAAAAGTTGTTTCTCAAAATATTAAAGCTGGTATGGAAATAGTACCAAAAGAAAAAGAGTTGATATTACAGGTTTCAACTGGTAAGAAAAGAATTGCTATGCCTAACTTAGTTGGTGAAGATATTAAAAAAGCAGAAAATACAATTTCGGCATATGGATTTAAACAAGTATCATTTAAAGAAGAGTACTCAGATAAAGATGCTGGATTGGTTATTTCTCAAAATATTAAATCGGGTTCTAGTATTATACCAAGTGAAGAGAATTTAGAAGTTATTGTTTCTAAAGGAAAAGATAAAACTTCTTCTCGTGAGGAGACAACAAATGATTTAAGTACTGATAAGAAGTCAAATGAAGATAAAAAATCAAATGAAGATAAGTCTACTAAAAATAATTCTATTCGAAACAACTCAAATAATAATAAGAATACTAACTAATTAATGATTATAAAAGCACAGGGGAGATAGGAATTTCAACTGTGCTTTTTAACAAAAGTTATAAATTGATTATATGGTGATTAATATGAATTTAACATTACAAAAAAAATTAGAGTTACTACCTGATAATCCAGGCTGCTACTTATATAAAGATAATATTGGAGAAATTATATATGTAGGTAAAGCTAAAAATTTAAAAAATCGGGTTAAAAGCTATTTTACAGGTACACATAATAAAAAAACTCAAACTTTAGTTTCAAAAATTGAAGATTTAGAATACATAATAGTAAACTCGGAAAAAGAGGCGTTGTTATTAGAGAATAACCTAATAAAAAAACATAGGCCTTACTTTAATATTCGATTAAAAGATGATAAAAGTTATCCGTATTTAATGATAACTAAAGAAGAACATCCTAGACTATTAATGACAAGAAAGTATAAAAAAAATAATAAAAATATATATTTTGGACCTTATGTTGATATAAAATCAGCTACAGAGGTAAAGAAAATATTAGATAAAATATACCCATTAAGAAAATGCAACCCAGTAGAAAAGAGACCATGTATGTATTATCAAATAGGTGAATGTATAGGTCCATGTGCCAAGAAAATTACAACAGATGACTATAAGAATCAGATTTCTAAAATTAAATCTTTCTTAACGGGTAATACTAAAGAGATATTATCAGACTTAAAAAATAAAATGCAAAATCATGTTAAAAATCTAGAGTTCGAAGCAGCGGGACAAATACATAGTTATATTAAATCAATAGAAATTTCAGTTCAAAATCAAGTTGTTGCAGATAGTACTAATGTAGATAGGGACTATATTGGATTTTCTTTTAATAGTGATCATATATGTATACAAATATTTTTATCTAGATTAGGAAATATTATAGAACGTAAGGTTGAGTACTTTAACTTATACGATACTCCTGAAGAAATTTTATATTCATACTTGTTACAATATTATTCCCTAAATAAACTTCCGAAAGAAATATATATTGATGATATTGATGAAAATTTACTTTCTGATGTAGTTGATTGTAAAGTTATAATTCCAAAACGAGGTAATCATAGAAAAATATTAGATACAGTAAAAGAGAATGCAACTTATTACTTAAATAATAATCTAGCCATTGAAGAACTTAAAGAAAGAAAATTACAAGTTACACTTAATAACATTGCTGAAAAATTAGGTGTACAATCTGTAAATAGCATTGATGCTTTTGACAATTCTAATATAATGGGCGTTGATGCAGTTTCTGTGAAAGTAAATTTCACCAATGGTAAAAAGAATACTTATAATTATAGAAAATTTAAAATTGATGAATCGATGGGAATTAATGATGTCCAAACTATGAGAGAAGTACTTTATAGAAATTATAAAGATAAAAAGACCAATACAGAACTACTAATAGTCGACGGTGGAAAGAATCATCTTAATGTAGCTATTGATGTAGTTCATAAAACTCTCGGTCTAGAACAAATTAAGATTATTGGATTAGCAAAAAATGATAGACATATAACAGAGTACATTATTACCGATGATTATGAAATTATAGAATTTCCTAAAACTTCAGCAGAGTATTTATTTTTAAAGCAAATACAAGATGAGGTTCACAGATTCGCTATAACTTATCACAGAGCGATAAAGAATAAAAATATGTATAAATCTAGCCTTGATGATATTCAAGGAATTGGCAAAGTTAGAAAAAATCTATTGTTAAAATCGTTCTCTTCATTAGAAGAAATCAAGAATGCAGCAGATGAAAAGCTCTTAAAACTAGGTATTCCAAAAGATGTAATTAAAAATTTAAAGAAAAAATTATAATTTATTAAGTTATCCATATTTTTAAAATAAAACATACGGATAACTTAATTTTTTTGAATAAATCTATAGTAATATTACTAAAAGTATGGTATAATAACTTAAAGAAATTATAAAAGTCGAGGAGGCAACTATGAAATTTTTATCATTCAGTTATAACGATAAAGAATTATATGGAGTAAAAGTAAAACGTGAAGAAAGTGCATGGAACTTAATTAAAGTATTTGAAGATTTTGATAACAATGATACTATTCCGCAATCGTTAAGAGAAGCAATCGAAATATATGGGGTTTCATTTATAGAAAAAGTTCGAAAAGTACTAAAATTAGTTGAAGAAAGCAGTGATGCTGATAACTATAAAGTATCATTTGATAAAATAATTTGGCGTTCGCCTATTACGAGAACACCAAAAAACATTCTTTGTGTTGGACACAATTATGAAGCACATGTAAATGAGCTAGGTGACGAATTAGCAAAAACTCCTAAAGATGTTCTTATCTTTACAAAAGCCACAACAGCTTTAGCTGGAAATAATGAAGTAGTGCCATCTCATAAAAATATTACAGATAGCTTAGATTTCGGAGGGGAACTAGCTGTAGTAATAGCAAAACCAGGTAAAAATATACTAAAACCTCTAGTTTTAGATTATATTTTTGGATATACAATTATGAATGATATCACTGCTACAGACTTACAATATAAACACGGTCAATTTTTCCTAGGGAAATCACTAGAAAAATCAGCACCAGTAGGACCTTACTTAGTTACAAAAGACGAGGTTAGTTCACCTGAATCTATGAGTATTGTAACAAAAGTTAATGGTGAAATTAGACAAAATGCTATGACTTCAGAAATGTTATTTAGAATTGATGATGTATTAGCAGAAGTTAGTAAAATTGTTCCTCTAGAGGCTGGAGATATTATTGCAACAGGAACACCTGCAGGAGTTGGTTCTGCTCAAAATCCACCAGTATACCTTAAAGCTGGAGATGAAATTAAAATAACCGTTGAAGGAATTGGTACATTAACTACAGTTATTGGAGACTAAGTAGAAAGGAATAACAATGGCGAAGAAAGCAAAAGATAAACAAGTTACACACATTGAAAAAGACGATTTAAAAGCACGTCAAGCCGCTATTAATGAAGCTATTAAAGTTATAGAAAAAGAGTACGGTAAAGGTGCTATCATGGATATTTCCTCTGAAAATCCTATTAAAGTAGAAGCTGTGTCTTCTGGATCATTAGCAATCGACTCAGCTTTAGGTATAGGAGGATATCCTAAAGGTCGTATTGTTGAAGTATATGGTCCTGAATCATCAGGTAAAACAACAATCGCACTTCATGCTATTGCTGAAGTACAAAAAACTGGAGGAATCGCTGCATTCATAGATGCTGAAAATGCCCTAGACATTGAATATGCTAAAGCATTAGGAGTTGATTTTACTCCTGGTAAGTTTTTCTTATCACAACCTGACAGCGGTGAACAAGCACTTGATATCGCTGAAAAACTTATCTTATCTGGTGCGATTGATATAATAGTAATTGACTCAGTAGCTGCATTAGTTCCAAAAGCAGAAATTGATGGTGTTATGGGGGCGAATCATATTGGGTTACAGGCTCGACTTATGTCACAAGCTCTACGTAAATTAACTGGGCAAATAAACAAAGCCAATACTATTGCACTATTTATTAACCAACTTCGTGAAAAAGTTGGGGTAATGTTTGGTAGTCCTGAAGTTACAACAGGAGGTCGTGCATTAAAATTCTATTCAACTGTACGTATCGATGTACGTAAAGGAGAAGCAATTAAAGGTGCTGATAGTGAAATTTTAGGAAATAGAACTAAGATTAAAATTGTAAAGAATAAAGTTGCTCCACCATTTAAAGTCGCTGAAGTTGATATTATGTTTGGTGAAGGAATTTCAAAAATCGGGGAAACCCTTGATTTTGCAGTTGATTTAGATATTATTAACAAATCTGGTTCATGGTTCTCATATAATGGAGAGCGTTTGGGTCAAGGACGTGAAAATGTTAAAAAAGTATTCGAAGAAAATGAAGAACTATATAATGAAATTTACGGCCTAGTAAGGGATGAAATTATGAGTAAAACTGGGAAAAAGAATAACTCAGCAGATGAAGAAGAATCAAATGATAATATTGATGAACTTGATTTAGGGATAGAAACTTTAGGTGAGGTTGAATAGTAATATATGAATAAAAAATTATTTAAAATTGTATTATGGTTAATGATTTTTATTATATTAGCTAGTGGATTTATTTCAGCTATAGCAATATTCTTATAATCTAGATACATAGCAAATAAAAGGGGAGGCCCCAAAAGTCATAAATTTTAAAAAAGTTTATATGAGAACTCATAGACCTGTCTCTTATACACATCTCCGAGCCCACGAGACA
>CAMYEU010000119.1 GCA_947254465.1 uncultured Gemella sp.
AGGATTAGGATTAGGAATCCTAGGTGGATTACTTGCTGCAGCAAGACGTCGTAAAGAAAAATAAGAAGTTGTTAAAACTGAATAGAAGATAACACAACAAAATCAATTTTTGGTTAACTTCTATAAAAATTATAAAAAAGTTCATAGTGATTTTATAATTACTATGAGCTTTTTTATACAACGCTTGAAAAAATAGCTTAAATATAGTAATATAGAGAGGTATGTAATAATTTTCTAGCCGTCTTTTGGTGAGAAAAATTACTATTATGGAAAATATTTATATAAAGAAAGAGAGATTAAAAGACTATGGGTCGTAAATGGAATAATATTAAAGAAAAAAAAGCGGCAAAAGACGCTAATACTAGTAAGATTTATGCTAAATTTGGACGTGAAATCTACCAAGCAGCGAAAAGTGGAGAGCCGGATCCAGAAAGTAACAGAAATTTAAAAGTAGTTTTAGAAAGAGCAAAAACTTACCGTGTTCCTAAAAATATTATTGACCGTGCTATTGAAAAAGCAAAAGGTGGAAGTGAAGAGAATTATGATGAATTACGCTATGAAGGTTTCGGTGTAAGTGGAACAATGGTTATTATCGACACACTTACAAATAACGTTAACCGTACAGCTGCTGAAGTTCGTACAGCGTTAGGTAAAAACGGAGGGAATCTAGGTGTTACTGGTTCTGTTAACTATATGTTCGACAACACTGCAGTAATCGGTGTTGAAGGTAAAAGTGCTGATGAATTATTAGAAATCCTAATGGAAGCAGATATCGACGCTCGTGATATTATCGAAGAAGATGAATTAACACTAGTATACGGTGAACCAGAAAACTTCCATGAAATCCAAGAAGCGTTAAAAGCTGCTGGAATCGAAGAGTTTGAAGTTGCTGAGATTTCAATGATTCCTCAAAATGAAGTAACCTTAAGCGAAGAAGATAAAGTTAAATTCGAAAGAATGTTAGAAATGCTTGATGACTGTGAAGATGTTCAACAAGTATACCACAACGTTGACTTAGAAGCCTAGGTGACTTATGGTAAAAAAAATTAAAAAGAATAGATCATACAGTTATAATGATAGAAATATAAAACCAACATTTAGTGATATTTCAGGACCAATTGAAGAACCATTGTTAGATGTGAACGGAGAAACAGCATCAATAGTTAAACGTTTCTTTGCGTATCTAATAGACTTGGCGATTTATCTACCAATAGCTTTTGTATTCCAATATACAACTACAAATTTACGAGCTCAAGGTGGAGCAGAAAATGAAAGAAACGCATTATACATGACGATATCTATAGTTATTTTTGCGGTTCTTTTATATGGATACCTACCACAGAGATGGAAAGGTCAAACAATTGGAAAAAAACTTCTTAAATTAAGAATAGTTCCAACTGATAACAAAAAAATAGAATTTTCTAGATATCTAATCAGAGAATTCTTGATTAAAGTAACTATAGGTTGGGGAGCAGTACCAGTTTCAGCGCTATTCTGGTTATATGAAACATACGTGCTTAAACGTAAAGACTCTATAATGTTATATGATAGATTACTTAATATGCGTGTTGTAGCAGCTACAGAACAACAAAAAGAAGAAAAAGTAAAAGAAGATAAAGAGAAATAATGAATAAACTAGCTGATTTAGGGTTGATATAAACCTAAAAACAGCTAGTTTTTTTGTATTTTATGTTAGAATTAACGTTCGTTTTAATGTTTTTTTATATTTTCAGTTTTATATTTTCAAAAAAAGTGTTAAAATATAGATGTTAAATTTATTACCTTAGAGTGGAGAAAAAATGTTAAAGATAGATAGACACAGCTATATTTTAAACGAGTTAAAAACAAAGCATTTAGTACGTGTGAGTAACCTTGCTAATGATATGAAAGTAACAGAGATGACAATACGTCGTGATTTACAAGAGTTGGAAGACTATGGGCATCTTACTAGAATACATGGAGGAGCAAAATTAAAACCGAAAAATTTTTACCAGGAAGATAATTACAATAAGAAGATTTCTGTAAATGTTGAAGAAAAAAAACAAATAGCTAGAAAAGTAGCGGATCTTATAAAAGATAATGAGACTATTTTTATAGGAGCTGGAAGTACAACGAGTTACTTGGCAGAATTTTTACAAGACAAGAATCTTAATATAGTAACTAATTCATTGACAGTTTTTGAACAGTTCAAAGATAATCCTTCTTGCGATCTTATCTTCATCGGAGGAAGATATCGTCAAAAAACAAAAGGATTTATAGGGTATTTTACGCAAGATGCACTTAGTAAAATAAGTGTTAATAAAGCATTTGTGGGAGTAAATGGTATAGATTTAGAAAAAGTTACTATCTCTGATGAAGAAGAAGGGCGTTGTAACGAGACGATTCTTAATAATGCGACTGAACGTTATGTACTAGCCGATCACAGTAAGTTTTCAACACATGCATTTTATACATTTTTCCAACTCAAAGACCTAACAGCAATCATCAGTGATGATGTTCTTGATGAAAATATTAAAGATCAATATCGAAAAGAAGTAGAAATAATATAGAATTATAGTTCAGGACTTAAAATTAGTCCTGAATTTTTTTAATATTAAGTTTGCACAAATTACGTAATCACGATTCTATGAAATATTAAAAAACCTAGATTTAGAATGTCTAAATCTAGGTTTTTATTATTCAAATTATGATTTGAAGATAGAAGTTTTAAAGCTATTTGTTTGTTGAAGAAGTTTTTTGTATAGTTTCTCTTTAAGTGCAACAGTATTGTCAGATTTAACTGATCCATTTTTAAGAGTTGCTTTATCTTTTTCAACTGCTTCAGCAAATGCACGTTTTAAGTCTTCGTAGCTACTGTATGTAGTACCGTCGATTGTAACAGGGTTAAATCCTGCTTTAGCTTTATCAACAACTTCTTTGAAGTATGCTTTCTTCCAATCTTCTAGGTTGTTAAATTTACCGTCAGAAATCTTATTGATGATGAAGTCATCACCTAGAGTATCTTTACCGGCTTTTTTAGATTCAGCTTTTAACATATTCGAAGCGTAGTTTAAGAATCCTTTTTCGTATCCGTAGTAACCCCAAATTCTGAATGTGTTATGTTTGAATGACATAGATCCTGGAGCACCTTCACTTGTGTTACCTCCGTAGATACCTGCAGTAATAGGTACAGTTACGTAGGCAGTTCCAAATCCAGTTGGATCATAGATAGCATTACCTGGACCATGTTTAGTCATGAAGTTTTTATCTACTAAGTCGTTAACAGAGTTTAACTCATATCCTTTTTCTTCTTCATTTAGGTCTCTAACTTCATCGTATTGGTTCTTCGTATTAGCGTTACGTAATTTTTTAGCAACTTTCTTGAACCAAGCGTTGTTTAGTTCTTTACTGTGTTTCTCAATTACAGCTTCCCCTTCAAGGTAATCAAGAAGCATTAATGTGTCGTTGAAACCTTTCATGTAATGATCGATTTCCGCACGAGATGTAAGATCGTTTGGATTAGTGTTATACCATTGGTTTCCGTCGTTTGGACGTTCGTATGCCATGTTTAATCCAAGTGCTTTAAAGTCACCGTTTGGACTTGTTTCAGCAGGTGATTGTAACATACCTTGTGCGAATGCTTCTAAGTCAGTTCCTTCACGGTGTCTTGAACCACCTAAGTAAACCATACGGTCGTTTACGTGAGTTGTTTCGTGAGTGAATGCAGAGATACCGAAGTCACTAATCATATCAGTAACCATGAAGAATACTGAATCATCTTTGTAAGGGTTACCGTAAACACGAGCTACTGCTCCCATACGCCAGTCAGTTGCATGATAACGTCCTGTTGGCCCGTATAATTCACGGATAGGAGCCACATCTTTACCACTATTAGTGTGTCCATATTTATCTGTGCTAATTCCTTTGTAATTTTGGTTATCTAGCACCGGTGTTGGTACCATGTTGTTGCTCTTAAGAAGTTGGTTACGAACTTTATCTAATGATAAACGAGACCAGAAGTCTAGGTAATTTTGTTGAGCTTTTGCTACTTTATCGATTTCTGCTTTAAATGCCTCACGTTCTGCTTCAGTATTTTTACCGTATTTCTCAAATGAACTGTAAGCCATAGTGTTGTATGTTGAGATTAAGAACATATGTGCATCTTTCAAGTTAAGAAGTGGCAGAATCATCTTACCGTGCATGTCGTTATTTAATCCTTCGTATGCTCTGTGTTTCTTATCAGCAAATTCAGGTGTTGTAGTTTTCGGTTCAACAATATATACATTATCTTTAGTTGCTTTTATGAACCAATCGTTTAAGTCAGTATCATTTGTGAATAGACGCATATTGTAGTCTAAGAAGCTATTTAACTCACCTATACCGATAGTTCCACCGATAGTTTCACGATAAGCTTCTAAAGTTCTATCACCTTTAATGTTACTTTCTTTAGAACCAACTTTAATCAAGAAGTCTAAGACGCTAACGTTCTTACCGTAGAAGTCAGGTTTGAATAACATTAACTCTTTAATGTTAAAGTCATCGAATTTAACACCGTAGTAACGGTTTAGGTAAGCTAATCCAAGAAGAACTGCAGCCTTATTGTCATCAATTTTCTTAATCAATGCACGTTTAGCAGCTTCATCAGTGTTAAGTTGGTGATCTTCATTTTGAACTAACTTAGTAACGAATTTGTTAAGGTTATCTTTAACGTACTTGAAGCTTTCTTCTAAGTAAAGATCCTTAATTGCATTTACTTTGTTACCACCTGTTCTTCCTAAGTGTTGATAAATAGGATCAGATTGTAATTCTACTGGACTTAATTTGCTTTCGATAGCACTAATTAAATCGCTACGCTCTTTATCAACGATGTTAGGAGTATAAACTATTTCTCCAAGTTCAGCGATGCTATATTCTTTAACTTGTTTCACTTGAGATTCTTTAGGTGAGATGTTAAAGATTTCTTTTGTCTTATCAGCGTAATGAACGATAATGCGGTTGGCATCACCAAGTTCAGTTACAAACTCATTATCTTTCATAGCAGCAACAGATAAAACTTCTGTAGTTAATAATTTAGAATTTGCAGGAATCTTGTTACCTTGGTTAACAATCCACTCTTTATTGTAGAATGGTTGAAGTTTTTCGATATTACGGTAAGCAAGTTCACGATCTGCTTTATAATCTTGAGTATCTTTATAAGTATCAGCTTTTGGTTTGATGTTGTTAAGTGTATTAACTACTGGCTCGTTAATTGCATAATCGTGGGCAGTGATTCCCATTTTAGCAAATTTTTCTAAGGCTTGAGCTTCTGTAATACCTTTAATTTGTTTAGATTTGTTGTATGAAGATAATCCTGTAGCTACATCAGTTACATAGAAGTTATTCTTGAAGTTATCAAATCCGAAGTATGAATCTCCAGTGTCAACTGAACTTGCTCCATACATGATTTCTCCATTTGTAACTTTCATCATACTAACGTTGTTTTCAACCCATCCCCAGTCATAGTTCTGTCTCTTATACACATCTCCGAGCCCACGAGACATCTCAGGATCTCGT
>CAMYEU010000120.1 GCA_947254465.1 uncultured Gemella sp.
AGACAGATATTATACTTGTGACTATAAAAAAAGTCAATAAACTGAGTAAGCGTTATAAGATTTAATGAACACACATGAAAAAAATCTGTATTAAGATTTAAAATGTTTAAGTGAGAAGTTATAAACTTGAAGTGTTAATATAGTATTGAATTTGGGATTTTATTTATCTTAATAAAAAAAGAGCGTAAAAGATTCCTTTGTGCTCATCGACTACAATTGTAACTATTGAAATATTATTAGATTCATGATTAGAACTTAGAATTTGAGGTTTTATTTGACTTATGTAAGTATACTGATAGAATACTGTTTCATGAAATTTAATAATTTTAAAAAAATTCATAAAATTTTCACAAATAATTTTATAAAAAGTAAGCAAGATACTATTATTTTATAAAAAAAACGGTTATAATAATAAATAGAAAATAAAAATAAAGAGGGAAACATTTTATGGCTAATACAGAGAATCATTTAATCTTGATAACAGATGTAGCAGTTGGAAAATTCCAAGAGATGTTATTTGATGCTGATAAAAGAGATAGTTATTTAAAAATTTCTATAGAGTTACAAGGTACTCAGATGCAATATGCAATTGATATCAAGGATGAATTAGAAGCAGGAGACAAAGTACTTAACTTCGGTGATTTAAAAGTTATTGTTAATGAAGAAGACGAACTTCTGTTAAAAGGTCTTGAAATTGATTATGTTCAAGATGAATTTGGAAGTGAATTTACATTACACAATCCAAATATGATTGAAATCTATGATGATGAAGACGGTGGTTGCTGTGGAAATGGCTGCTGCTGCGGATAAAAATACAAAATAACAGTTAAAAGGAGAAATCAATACTATGAAAAACGTAGTAATTTTAGGTGCTGGATATGCAGGACTAACGACTTTAAAAGGATTAAAAAAAGCTGCTAAAGCTGGAGAGGTAAAAGTTACTTTAGTAAACAAAAACTCTTATCACTATGATACAGTAAACTTACACGAAGTATCAGCAGGGAACATTGCATCAAGAGATATTTGTATCGATATTAAAGATTTAGTATCTCCAGGTGTTGAATTTGTTCAAGATGAAGTAATTAAAATTGATACAGAGAAAAAATTAGTATTAACTAAAAAACACGAACTTGATTACGATGTATTAGTAGTTGGATTAGGTTTTCAACCTGAAACATTCGGAATTGAAGGTATGGCTGAAAATGCAATGCCAATCGCTGATATTAATGCTGCAGAAAAAATCTCTGCTACATTAGAAGATAACTTCAGAAAATATGCTACAAGTGAAGAAAAAGATGTTAAAGACATCTCTGTAATCGTTGGTGGTACAGGTCTTGCTGGTATGGAATTCTTAGGTGAATTAGTTCACCGTAAAAAAGAATTATGTTCTAAATACGGAATTGATGAAAAATTAGTTAAAATTTACGGATTAGATGCAGCTCCAACATTATTACCAATGTTCACTAAAGAGTATAGTGACTATGCAAGAAAATACTTAGAAGATAATGGTATTGAAATTATCTTAGGAGCTGGAATTAAAGGCGCAACTAAAGATAGCTTTACTATTGAAGTTGATGGAGAAAGAAAAGAACTATTTGCATCTACATTAGTATGGACTGCAGGTGTTCGTGGTAACAAACTTATGGATGAAGCATTCCCAGAACTTTCTAAACGTGGACGTCTTGTTACAACTCAACAATTAACAGTACCAGGACTTGATGATGTTTATATTGTAGGTGACTGTGCTGCATTTATCGAGACTGGTCAAGAAAGACCGTACCCAACAACAGCTCAAATTGCAAACCAAATGGGAGCATATGTTGGAGCTAGAATTAGTGGTAAACAAGTTGGTGACTTTAAATATATCAACCGTGGTGTTGTATGTTCACTAGGTCACAAAGATGGTATTGCTGATGTTATGGGTGGTAAAAAAGCTAAAGGTTTTGCAGCTGCAAAACTTAAAAAAATCATTGAAGCTAAAGCTATTTATGAATTAACTGACTTCATCACAGCACTTAAAAACCAACGTATTCTTTAAGAATAGTACTAAGTAAATTTTGTAAAGAGGACTCAATATATATGAGTCTTCTTTATTTTTTGAAATGTGATTTGTATTGATGTTAAATATAAATCAATATATTTGTTATTTGCTGAGTTTTCAACTATGTAGAATTGAAAAAAAGTTGTAATTATGGTAAGATATAGTGTAGAGAAAATTTAACCAAATAAAATTATGGGGAAAAATTATGATTTATAAAATAGCAAATACAGCGGAAGAATATGAACAAATTTTCAAGTTAAATTATGAAACATTTGTTGAAGAAATTCCTCAACATGAAAAGAATGAAACAAAGAAATTGAAAGATAAGTTTCATGATAAAAATATTTATATTATAGCGAAAAAGAAAAATGATGTAGTTGGAATGATTTCATTATCTGATCAAAGGCCTTTTTCTTTAGATTTAAAATTGAATGATATCGATAAATTCTATAAAGGTGATTATAAAAAACCTGTAGAAATTAGATTACTTTCAATTAAAGAACAGTATAGGAAAACAAAAGTTTTTACGGAATTATTACAAAGAACATTTAATTATATAATTCAAAATGCCTATGATATTGTATTTATTTCAGGCACAACTAGACAAGAAAAATTATATAATCACATAGGATTTATAAAATTCCATGAAAATGTAGGAACAAAAGAAGCAGAGTATATGCCTATGTATCTTAAACTGGATAATGGAAATAAAGTTATAGAGAGATTAGCAAACGCTCAAAGAATAAACTTCTTACCAGGTCCAGTTGATTTATCGGAAGATGTAATCGCAAAGTTATCTAAACAGCTTTATTCACATAGAAGTAGTGAGTTTGTTGCTTTAACAAAAGATACACTAGCGAAAATCGAAAATATTCTAGATGTAAGACAAGCGACAATATTACACGGTTCAGCAACACTAGCAAATGAAGCTATTATGGCTCAATTGAAGGGAAGAAATTTACTGAATGGTCTAGTTTTAGCTAATGGAGAATTTGGGAATAGATTGATTCGTGAGACTAAGAGACACGGTTTAAATATTGAAAGTTATTCTGTTGGATTTGGTGAAAGTTTTGATCTTGGTATTTTATCAGATAAACTAAAATTTGGAAATTATGATTTTGTTTATGTGGTCCATAATGAGACTAGTGTTGGAATTCTAAATGATTTAGATGAAATTACTAGAATTGTTAAAGATAATAACCTAGTTTTAGCAGTAGATGCAGTTTCAGCAGTAGGAGCTATTAAATATAGCTATAAGAATGTTGATTATGTAGCTTGTTCATCTGGAAAAGCATTTTGTTCTGTAGCAGGTTTAGCAATAGTTGGTTCTAACTGTGAGTTAGTTCCTTTAGAAAACACACCATTATATCTAGATTTACACTATGCAAACAAACTTACATCTATACCTTTCACTCAACCATCGATTTTAATGGAAGCTTTAAACACAGCATTAGATGCTTTTAAAACTGATGAAAGATATGAAAAGGTACAAGAAAAATATACCTATATGAAGGAAGGATTAAAGCAATTAAATCTTCCAATTATGAAATTTAAAGAAAAAGAAGTTTCTCCAGTAATAATTACTGTAGAACTTCCTGAAAGTATATGTTCCCTTAACGTAGGTTCTTCACTTGCAATAAATAATATTTTTATTCATTACAAGAGTTCGTACTTACAAGAAAGAAACATTATACAGTTTTCATTTATAAATATTAACACAACAAAAAATGAAATAGATTACACATTAAATATATTAAAACAAATGATAGGAGATTATTAATGGCAGTATTTAAAGTATTTTACCAAGAAAATTCAAAAGAGATTCCAGTAAGGGAGAACACTCAAGTATTATATGTCGAAGCTGATGGAGTACCAGCAGTAAGAAAGTATTTAGATGATAGAAACTATAATGTCGAACTTGTTCAAGAATTAAGTGAAGCATACTTAGAGTTTGAAAAACAATCTGAAGACTTCAAAGTGGAGAAAGTTAATGGATAAGATCATTAAAAAAAATGAAGTAGGTGTAGCTGCCATCGGTGGTCTAGGGGAGATTGGAAAAAACACCTATGCAATCCAATATCGAGATGAAATAGTTATTATCGATGCTGGAGTTAAGTTTCCTGGAGATAATATTCTAGGAATTGACTATGTAATTCCAGATTACTCATATATCGAGAAAAATGTTGATAAAATTAAAGCATTAATAATTACTCATGGTCACGAAGATCACATCGGTGGATTACCATTTTTACTAAGAAAGGTGAATTTGCCAATTTATGGTGGTCCATTAGCTATAGGTCTAATAAGATCGAAATTAGAAGAACATAACTTATTAGCTAAAGCTGAGTTGAATGTAATTGATGAGGATACAGTATTAAGTTATAAATATCTTAAAGTTTCATTCCACAATACAACTCACTCAATTCCTGACTCATTTGGAGTAATAGTAAATACTCCCCAAGGGAATATTGTTCATACTGGGGACTTCAAATTTGACTTTACACCAGTCGGTCAAGGAACTAACCTACATAAAATGGCAGCGATTGGTGAACAAGGTGTATTATGTTTACTATCTGACTCAACGAACTCAGAAAGAACTGAGTTTACTCAAAGTGAAAAAGAAGTAGGGAAAACAATTTCTAATATACTTCGTAAAGAAAAACACAGAGTAATTTTCGCTACTTTCGCTTCTAACGTATATCGTGTAAAACAAGTAGTAGAAGCATGTATTGAACACGGAAGAAAGATAGTAGTATTTGGGCGTTCTATGGAAAAAGCTATTAAAATAGGAACAGAATTAGGCTATATTAAAGCACCTAAAGAAACGTTTGTTAATAGTAAATATTTAAACCAAGTAGATCCTAATAAATTACTTATTTTATGCACAGGTACTCAAGGTGAGGAGCTTGCAGCACTAAGTAGAATAGCTAATGGAACGCACAAAAAGATTACAATTATGCCGACTGATACTGTAATTTTTGCAAGTTCAGCTATTCCAGGAAATACATTATCTATAAACAAAAACATTGATTTATTATCAAAACTAGGTGCTAATGTTATTACATCAAGTGTAAATAATGTTCATACATCAGGACACGGTTCAAAAGAAGAACAAAAATTAATGTTTAGACTTATTAAACCTAAGTATTTTATGCCTATTCATGGTGAGTATAGAATGCAAGTAATTCATGCTCAAACAGCTGCTGAGTGTGATATTCCATTAGAAAATTCATTTATTATGGAAAATGGTGAAGTACTAGCCTTAACTAGTGATAGTGCTAGAATTGCTGGTAAGTTTGATGCATCTGATGTATATGTTGATGGATTAGGAATTGGGGATATCGGTAGTGTTGTAATTAAAGATAGAAAAGAGCTTTCTGAAGAAGGTGTTATCGTAGTTTCAATAGCAATTGATTTTAAAAATAAAAAATTAATGAATAATCCAGATGTAATTAGCCGTG
>CAMYEU010000121.1 GCA_947254465.1 uncultured Gemella sp.
TTTAAACGCCGTAAAGATATTTAAAAATTCTCCTTCACGTCGATAGCCTAATACTAATCCTAAGTATCCAAATACTATATAGATTACAGCAGAAATAATTCTTCCCATTATTCCTGCACCAGCTATAACATCTACCCCAGATGATAATAAACTCGCTAATAACAATCCAAGAATTAATCCTATAGTTGTAAATACAATTTTCTGTATAGGTGTTTTTGAAAGACGATCTTCTAATTTTTTTAACATTGCTACAAATCTATCTGAAAATAATAAAGACATTAATACAAAAAATACTGTAGTTCCAATGGTAACAATAAGTCTTAACATCGTCTCACTTAATGACGCAAAAATATTATAGTATATTAATGCACTAGTTGAAAGTGTTCCCACTGTTATCCCTAGAAAAAAGGAAATAATAATTAAAACTTTTTTCAACATAAAAATCACTCCTTTTATTATTTAATTTAAAATATAAAATTATTAATAATACTTTAATAATTTTACATTCATACTACAAGAGACATAAAACATCTCTTCTATATATTCTACTACATTCTACTTAAAATTAACATAACTAAATCTTATAAAATTAAATTTTTCCAAAATATTATTATGAATTTTAAAATTAAAAGATGAATAAGGAAAAATAAGTTTTCTTATTCATCTTTGCATACACTAGAATACATTTCCAAATGCTATATCTAAGCACTCTCGTATATCTTTTACTGGGATTATTTCAATTCCTTCTGGGAAATCAGAATTTTTCATGTTCCCAACTGGAACTATTACACGTTTAAATCCATGTTTTTTAGCCTCATTTATCCTTTGTTCAATTCTGCTAACTCTTCTAACTTCACCAGTTAATCCAACCTCACCAATGAAACAATCGTTCATATCAACTGCTATGTCTTTAAAGCTTGATGCCACTGCCATAACTACACCTAAGTCTACAGCGGGATCATCAATCTTAACACCACCAGACACTTTCACATAGACATCTTGTTGTTGGAGTAAATAACCTGCCTTTTTCTCTAGAACTGCCATTAACAAGATTAATTTGTTATATTCTAGTCCAGTAGAAATTCTTCGTGGATTATTAAATGCTGTCGGTGTCGTTAATGATTGTATTTCCACAAGAAGTGGTCTACTTCCTTCCATAGTACTAATTATCGTGGCACCAGCAAGATTTTTACTTCTTTCTTCTAAGAACATTTGAGACGGATTCGCCAAGTCTTCAAGACCACTATGTTTCATCTCAAAAATCCCAATTTCATTCGTAGAACCAAAACGGTTTTTAACTGCTCTAAGAATTCTATAACTGTGCTGACCTTCCCCTTCAAAATACAGAACAGTATCAACCATATGTTCAAGCATACGTGGGCCTGCGATTGTCCCCTCTTTAGTAACATGTCCTACTATAAAGATAGCTATATTTAAACTTTTAGCAATCTTCATAAGTTGTTGAGTACACTCTCTAACTTGAGTAATACTTCCTGGTGAGTTTTCCATATTAGGATTATATATTGTTTGAATTGAATCGATAACTAAAAACTTCGGTTTTACTTTTTTTACTACTTGATAAATTAAATTCAAATCAGTTTGGGCATACACAAAAAGTTCATCAGTATCATTTTTTAATCTATCAGCTCTTATTTTTACCTGCCTAACAGATTCCTCACCAGTAACATATAGGACATCATGTTCTTTTGCAAGATATGCTGATATTTGAAGAAGTAATGTAGATTTCCCAATTCCAGGATCTCCTCCTAGAAGAACTAACGAACCACCTACAACTCCACCTCCCAGAACTCTGTTTAGTTCTCCACTATCAGTAAGAGTTCGAGGTACGTCCTGTGTAGAAACTGATTTTAGCTTTCCAGCTTCTACACGTTCTGTATCATTTGTTTTTACTTCAAATTCTGTATGTTTCGTAGCTTTTTTGGCCTCTACTACTTCTTCCATAGAAGCCCATTTTTTACAATTTGGACACCTTCCCATATATTTCAAACTTTGGTAACCACAAGCATTGCATTCGTATTTAACATTTACCTTTGCCATAACTACCTCTTAGTCTTCTTTACAACAAAATCATCATTTTTGTAGTCAATATTAATAGTTCCAGATAATTCAGGATTTCTTAATAATTCTTCACTTAGTAAATCTTCAATATTTTTTTGAATACTTCGTTTTAACGGACGGGCACCGTACTCTTTTATACTACCATCCTCAACAATTCTAGCCATTGCTTTTTTCGTAAGTTTAATAGTAATGTTTCTGTCTTCTAATCTCTTAGATAAACCATCTATTAATAACTCAGAAATTTTTTCCAACTCTTCTTTTTCAAGAGTCTTGAAGACAATAATATCATCTATTCTATTTAAGAATTCTGGACGATATTGTTTTTTTAATGCTTCCATCATGGTTTTTTGAACATTTTTGTAATCATTTTTAATAGATTCACTTCCGCCAAATCCTACGAATTTCTGATCGTTTAGTTCACTCACTCCCACATTTGAAGTCATAATGATAATAGTATTTTTAAAATCAACTACGCGACCTGAAGCATCAGTTAAACGGCCATCATCTAGAACTTGTAATAAAATGTTAAAAATTGACGGATGAGCTTTTTCAATTTCATCGAATAATACTACTGAATATGGTTTTTGACGAACTTGTTCAGATAATTGTCCCGCTTCTTCATATCCAACATAACCTGGAGGCGCTCCTACTAATCTACTAATTGAATGTGGCTCCATATATTCACTCATGTCTATACGAATCATATTATCCTCTGAACTAAATAGTGCCTCAGATAAACTTTTAGCTAATTCTGTTTTCCCTACGCCTGTAGGTCCTAAGAAAATAAAGCTACCAATTGGTCTATTAGGTGCTTTAAATCCGCTTCTTGCCCTTCTTACCGCCTTAGCTAAACTTACTACAGCTTCATCTTGACCGATAACGCGTTTATGTAGTATTTCTTCTAATTTTAGAAGTCGCTCACTTTCGGTTTCCGTTAATTTTGTTACTGGAACACCAGTCCAAGCAGCAAGAACTTCTGCCACATGATCAGAATTAATCTTAATTTTATCTTTTGACAGACTATCTTGCCAAGAAATTTTGAATTCTTCAATCTTACTAATAACTTTATTAACTTCATCACGTTTTTTCGCCGCTATTTCAAACTCTTGATTAATTACTGCCCTATCTTTTTCTTTATTTAATCGACTTAGCTCTTCTTCATATTCTTTCAGTTTTTCAGGTGATTTATAATATCTTAATTTAACTTTAGAACACGCCTCATCAATAAGGTCAATCGCCTTATCTGGCAAGCATCTATCTGTAATATAAGTCGTACTTAATTTTACCGCTGAATCTATAGCTTCATCTAAGATTTCTACATCATGATGTTCTTCATACTTATGACGTAAACCTTCAAGAATTCTAATAGAATCCTCAGTGCTTGGTTCTTCTACTTTAATTGGCTGGAAACGACGCTCTAACGCCGCATCTTTTTCAAAATATTTTCTATATTCCTCAGTAGTTGTAGCACCTATGCATTGAATTAAACCACGTGATAAGGCAGGTTTAAGAATATTTGAAGCATCCGCACTTCCCTCTGTTCCTCCTGCACCAATTATAGTATGAATTTCATCTATGAATAAGATTATATTACCTGCATCTTCAATTTCAGTAATAATATTTTTTAATCTTTCTTCAAATTCACCACGATACTTAGTTCCAGCAAGTAATGTTCCCATATCTAGTACCATTACTCTCTTTCCTAAAAGATTACTAGGAACATTCTGAGAAACTATTCTTTCAGCTAAACCTTCAACTATAGCTGTTTTCCCTACTCCAGGATCTCCTATTAATACAGGATTATTTTTAGTTCTTCTGTTTAAAATTTCAATCATACGTGTAATTTCTTTATCACGCGCTAATACAGGATCTAATTTATTATTAAAAGCATCTTTAGTTAAATCCTTAGCCAAAGAATTTAGTGTTTTAGTTTTTGCAGAGCTATCATCTGAAGACTCTAATTTTTTAAATCCATCAAATAACTTAGACAATAAATTTTGACTTTGTTTTAATAATTCAAATAATTCAGTAATAAGTGCATCAACATTTATTCCTAATTTATCTGTTAATAAACGAACAGCAGTCCCTGTATTTTCATTAAGTAAAGATAATAATAGATGCTCACTAGTTACAACAAAGCTTGAAGTATCATCAGCAAACTGTTGACTTTTCTCAATTGTTCTTACCGCACCATTTGTATAGTCTATCTTCATTAAAACATTACGATAAAAGTCAGTTCCTTCTAGCTCTTCTTCATAAAAATTCACTACATTTTTTCTGAAATCATCATAGTAAACACCGTATTTATTAAGTGTTTTACACGATAGTGTATTATTCATACTTAACATAGCTAATAATAGATGCTCAGTTCCTACTGCTTTTACACCAAAATCATTTGCTTCTTCTTTAGCTGTAGTTAGCACCATAAGGGCCGTTTCATTAAATCTTATGTACATAACCTTATCCCCTCTTATTATATTTTATATTTGTTAAAAATCTTATAGTTAAATCTTTTAAATTTGATTTAGTTTGTTGAATCATTAATTCTACATTGTTTTCACTAGTATTTTCTAAAAATTGATTATGAACAGATGTTATTACTTCTATACTATCAATAAAATGATTATAGTCAAATTTATCTATATAATTCTTTTCAAGTAAAATTTTAGCCAGTCTTATAGCTTCTTCTACTTCAATTGTTTCATTATCTACTGTCTCTATTAAATAATCAATGTAATCTTTATTTGTGTGGAGAGTTATTTTTGTTATTCTAATAAATCCTCCACCACCTCGTTTACTTTCAATAATAAATCCATGTTCTGGTGTAAATCTAGTTTTTATAACATAATTTAATTGAGATGGTACACAGTCAAATTTTTGTGCGACATTACTTCTTTTTATAATTATATGATCTTCTGCAGCTTCATTGAATAAGCTCTTAATATATTGTTCAAGTATATCCGTCATATTACTATTATTCATAAGGGCACCTCCTTTATTGACTAAAATTGACCTTTATTAAATTATACTACATATACAATATTTTGTACACAAAAAACATTGATTTTTAAGCATATATAAATAAAAAAGAACGGCTCAAAAATCATAATTAAAAAAATCTTTCCTTCTTGAGTCATCCTTTATAATTCTATTTTCTAATAAAAATATTTAAATTAAAGATATTTATCTCTATTAATTAGTTGTTTTTAGTTTTGATTTTCTATTGAAAATTAGATTCATTACAATAGCCACAATTGTACCTAATACAATACCACTATCAGTAAACATACGAACAAAGCTTGGTAATTGAGCAAATGCTGTAGGAACTGTTGTTACACCTAACCCTAAACCCTGTCTCTTATACACATCTGACGCTGCCGACGATATGCAGTGT
>CAMYEU010000122.1 GCA_947254465.1 uncultured Gemella sp.
CTTGTGCTCGTCTGAAGATAGCTGAACAATTATAAGAAAAAATGTAGTTCATATTTATTATGAACTACATTTTTTTATAACTTAAAATTATGTTTTATTTTAAAACTCACAAAGAAATAAAAAAACCTCGGAATTTAGGTTTCATATTAGAAACTTATTTCTGAGGTTTAATATTTCAATTAATTATTTTTTCTACGTTTTAATAATCCGACTATAGCAAGAAGTGATAGTCCAATTGCAGTTAGAGATTTACCTCTAGTTTCACCAGTTTTTGGAAGAGTTTTTGGTGTATTAGTAGGTGTAGAGTTCGCACCTCTAGTATCTATTACTGTGAATTTTTTCTCTTCTTGAACAGCTGATGAGTTTATATCTTTTTCGCTTGAAGCAAATGCTGTTTTAATTTTAGCTACAATTGCGAATTTGCTGAAGTGATCAACTGTGAATTGTAGGTTATTTTTACTTACAAATGAAGGGATTAGTTCAATAGAGTTATCCTCTTTAATATGATAAACAAGTATATCTTTGTTTTGTTCATTTTGTAGTAAAGCAACTTTTACTGTTCTTGGAACATTAAGATTTACTGTTTTATTATCTTTTTGTAATTCTAAATCTACAACTCTAATTGATGTAATATCTTTTTTGTCTTTAATACTATTGTTGGCATCAGCAACAACTTTATCTTTTAGATTTTCTAAGTTTATATCTTTAGTGATATCTTTGGCAGATAAAGTTAAATCTTTATTGTCTGTAGAGTATAAATCAGCGCTTATATCTTTATCTTTTGATTTAATAGTAACAGTAACTGTATTATTGTTAATGTTTAGTTCTGGTAATTCTGAAGCAACAGGAGCGTCAGAAGGGACTGAATATTCATATTTTGTACCATATTCATTTTCTCTAACTTTATTACCATTTTCAGAAATAACTGTGTTTCTTACACTTGGATGTATCACAAATTGATTGTTATCTTGGAATAGTTGTCCTATTTCAAGAAGTATTTTCTCAGAATTGTTTTGAGCTGCGAACATTACTCCAAGAGGAAGGTTATTTGCACTCTTATAAACAGGTAATGATATTGCAGGGTTTCCTGTTAAGTTGAATAACCAAGTGAACGGTGTTCTTCTCATCATAGGTTCCCATTGTTTAACAAGTAGATTGAATCTTTCTTTTGGATCTTTGATTTTATTAATATTATAAAGTTGTTCTTCAACTTTTGGATCAACATAAGGATCTACTTTTTTATCATTTGATGGTGCTGTTACCGCATTAGTAGCCATTAAGAATAAATCATACTTTTTGTAGAATTCATTCATTTGGTTAAAGTAAACTGAAGCAGATTTTGCAGATGAAATATCTGTATTTGCATTTTTTCCTTTGTATGATGAAGTTCCTAATGCATAAGTCGCAGGGTCTAAATCACGTTTGTTTTTTTCTTTAGCTAAGTTTGTCGCTGCAGTATAACCCCCACCAATTGCACCTATTGTATATGTTCTAATACCTTCGTAACCGTCAATTGGAAATTCATTTACTTCTTCAACAGTAAATCCTTGTTTTCTAAGGAAATCAACAGCTTTAAGAACAGCTTTTTTACCATCTTCACTTAATTCAACATCTTTTAATGGTGTTTTTAATGAATAAGCAATTTTAAGTGATTTTAAGTTCTTAGGAACTTCTAATAAAGTTTTTGGTTTACTGATGTTTGTTTTATCAAAATAAGTTTTAGCATCCTCAATAGTTTTTACTAGTGGAAACTTAACAACATGTCCAGTTGGTTTTAAACCGATAAGACCAGTCCATGAAGCAGGAATACGAATTGATCCCCCAGCATCACTTCCGCTTGCGATTGATACCATACCACTTGCTACAGCACCAGCACTTCCTCCTGAAGATCCTCCAGTGTTACGACTAGGATCCCAAGGGTTACCAGCAGGCCCTAGTAATTTAGAGTCAGTAATATTTCTAGTTCCAAACTCAGGGTAGTTAGTTTGTCCAAGGATAACAAAACCTAGTTTTGCAAATTCTTTGGCAACAGCTCCACTTACTGAAGATGTTTTACCTTTATTTAAATACACACCGTAAGAAGAATCCCCATTTTTTAAAGCATCTAATCCTTTAATTAGAGTAGGAACACCTAAGAATGGTTGTTCATCCCAATTTACAGGATTAGCAGCTAGTTTTCCTGCACTAATACGATTGTCAATTTCTTTAGCAGTTTTATATGCTTCTTCAACAATAGCATGAGGAATTTTACCATTTTCTGTAGTAAGAACAGCATTTAACTTAGGATTTTCTTCTTCTATAACTTTATAAGCTAAGTCAACAAGTTCTGTACTAGTAACTTTTTTCTCACGAATTAGTTTTGCAAGTTCTAGAGCACTTTTTTGTTTATATTCAGCAACAGTAAATGGAATTGTTGGTTTAGCAACTTCCTTGTTTTCAACACTAGCACTGTTTGTTGACTCATTGTTACTTGAAGTCGGTGCTACAGTGTTAGCTGAAGTAACAGGACTAGTAGATGGTGTTACAACTGCATTATTAGTAGCATTTTTATCAGTGTTATTTACAGCAACAGCTTTATCGTTAGTATTAGCTGTATTAGTCACATTTGCCGGTGCTGTAGTTTTATCTTCACTAGCTTTAGCTTGATTGTCATTAGCTAATACTGGAAATAATGTTGCAGCTGCGAAGGCAGGAATAAGTACATATTTAATCTTATTTTTTTTCATTTTTAGCTCCTATTTTAAATAATGATTTAAGCCTTGAAAAAGCTTTCCACATTTCATTATACTCCGATACCGATTATCAATCAAGAAAATTATTTGATGAAATGAAAAAAATATTATTATGGTTTTCTTTTGATTAACATTATATAAAGATTAGGAGAAAAAATATTTTTTAGAAAATAAAATAAATACGGTCAATTATAGGAATCAACCGTATTTAAATTAATTTAATACTAATTATTATTTTTTCGTTTTAGTAATCCAATTAAAGCAAGGAATGAAAGTCCAATTGCTGATAGGAAGTTGTTTGTACTTTCACCAGTGTTTGGAAGAGTTTTAGGTGTTGAATTTAATTTAGTTGAGTTTGTATTTACTACTTTTTTCTCTTCTTTAACAGATGAATTTAGTGAATTTTCAGATTTACTTGGAGTAGAAACAGTCCCATTGTTGATATTTAAAGTTGATAATTCTGCAACAGTAGGTGCGTAAGTTGGAACTGCGTATTCAAATTTAGTTCCATCTTCATTTACTCCTATTTTATTTCCATTTTCTGAAACATTTGAGCTTCTAATAGCTGGGTTCATTTTGAATTGATGTCTGTCTTGGAAGTATTGACCAATTTCTAAAAGTACTTTTTCAGAATTATCTTTTGCTGCGAACATTACACCGAATGGTAGATTTTTATCACTTAGATATGTTGGTAGTGAAATCGCAGGATTTCCAGATAAGTTAAACACCCAAGTATATGGAGAACGTCTAGTCATTGGTAACCATTGTTTAGTTAATAAATTAAATCTTTCTTTTGGATCTTTAATTTTATTAATGTTATATAGTTGTTCTGCAATATCTGGCTCTATATATGGATCTACTTTTTTATCATTAGATGGAGCAGTAACTGCGTTAGTTGGAACTAGGAATAAATCATATTTTTTATAAAATGCATTCATTTGATCTATAAATGTAGATAATGGTTTTACTGAAGAAATATCAGTATTTGCATTTGGTCCCATATATGAAGAAGTTCCTAATCCGTAAGTTGTAGGGTCTAGTTGACGTTTGTTTTGTTCTGTTACGTTTTTAACAGCTGCAACATAACTTTCTTCTCCGATACCACCCACAGTGTATGTTTTAATTCCTTCGTATCCATCGATAGGGAATTCTTTAACTTCTTCAACTGTAAATCCTTCTTTTCTTAGGAAATCTACTGTTTCTAAAATAGCTTTTTTAGCAACTTCACTTAATTCAAGATCTTTAAGTGGAGTTTTAAGAGTGTAGGCTATTTTTAATTTTTTCAAATCTTTAGGTGGTTCTACTAATGTTTTCGGTTTACTTAATTCAGTTTTTTCAAAGTAAGCTTTAGCATCTTCGATAGTTTTTACTAGAGGAAATTTAACCACGTGTCCAGTAGGTTTTAAACCAATAAGACCAGTCCATGAAGAAGGAATACGAATAGATCCTCCAGCATCACTACCGCTAGCTATAGGTACCATACCACTAGCTACGGCTCCAGCACTACCACCTGAAGATCCTCCAGTATTACGGCTAGGATCCCATGGATTACCAGCAGGTCCAAATAATTTAGAATCTGTGATATTTCTAGTTCCTAATTCTGGATAGTTAGTTTGACCAAGTATAACAAAACCTAATTTAGCAAATTCTTTAGCTACAGGACCACTTTCGTCAGCAATTTTACCTTTGTTTAGATATACACCATTAGTGTAGTCACCATTTTTAAGTTGATCAAGACCTTTAATTAAAGCAGGTACACCTAAAAATGGTTGAGCATTCCAATCAATAGGATTAGCAGTTAATTTTCCAGCGCTAATACGATTGTCAATTTCTTTAGCAGTTTTATATGCTTCATCAACAATAGCTTTAGGAATTTTTCCATTTTCAGTTGTTAGAACAGCATTTAATTTAGGATTTTCTTCTTCAATAACTTTGTAAGCTAAGTCAACAAGTTCTGTACTAGTGACTTTTTTCTCACGAATTAATTGAGCAAGTTCCAGAGCACTTTTTTGTTTATATTCAGATACAGTAAATGGAACTTTTGGTTTAATAACTTTATTGTTTACAACATTTGTGCTGCTAGTTGCTTCAGTGTTGTTTGCAGATGTAGGTTTTACACTATTAACCGAACTAGCAGAAGTAGTAGGTGCTATTTCTATGGTATTATTAGCAGTGGAAACACTAGTTGTTTTTTTATTAGTACTTTCCAGTGTATTAATATTTGAAGTCGTTATTGTTTTATCATCATTAGCTTTAACCTGATTGTCGTTAGCTAATACAGGGAATAACGCTGCAGCTGCAAAGGCTGGTATAAGAACATATTTAATATTATTTTTTTTCATTGTTAACTCCTATTGTAGAAAAATGATTGAAAGCCTGAAAAAGCTTTTCGTTTACATTATACTCTGATATTGAGTATCATTCAAGAATATAGTATTAAAAAATAAAAAAAAATATAAGTGATTTAATAATATATTAAATCACTTATATTTTAATAATACTAATATCCTTTTAAGGCATTCATACGAGCTTCAGATTGCCCTTTAGCATCTTTTTTCTCACCTTTATATACTGCTGATTCCCATGATCCGTATAGTGGGTTAGGGAATATTATGAATTTCTCACCAAATTCAGCTTTTAATTGCTCGAACATTTTATCTCTATCAGCTTCTGATGTAGTAGAGAATTCCGCAAAGTCAACTAAGTTATCCCTGTCTCTTATACACATCTGACGCT
>CAMYEU010000123.1 GCA_947254465.1 uncultured Gemella sp.
GGATTAGGATATGTATCTTGTTCTCCATATAGGGTAATTATTGCCAGAATTGCAGCGGCTAAGGCGATTATTAATAATAAAGAAGTTACATTGAAGAAATAATATTAAAAATGAAAAAAGGCTATCAAGAATGGTAGCTTTTTTCATTTTTAATTTATATTGTAATGAAGAAGAGAATTCTTATGTTACAATATTGTTAAATAATAGTTAATAAACTATAAAGTAAATTGATTTTTTTCTCAATTTACTTTAAAATTAATGTAGTACAATATATAATTTTATTATAGAATGACTATAATAAAATTGAAAGTTTAAATATCTAAAAAAAAGAGAGGATATACAATGGCAGAAAATAATAACAATAGGTTATCTAGAAAAGATAGACACTCTCAAGAAAAGAAGAGTATCATGCCAGGTGGATATATATCTAGAAGAAATACTAATCCAACGAATAAAGGTCAGCAAAGAAGACCTTTAATAAATGACGAAATTTTGAAAAGAGGAGAAGCTGGTGCCAATCGAAGACGTGAGGTATTACCGAATGTCGAGAAAGATAGTAGTGGAAATGGGTCTGGAGGTCCAAGGAAACCTAAACTATCTGGAAGAAGAATAAGTAATCCTAATTCTAAAAAAAATAATAAAACATTATGGTTGAAAATTTTAAGATATGGATTGTATGTGGCTAGTGTTGCTATCATATCGATTTTCTTGTTATGTGTATTTTGGATTTACCAAGCTCCGGCATTTGATTCAAAAATATTAGATAATAACTCAAGAACAATTGTCTATGATGTAAATAATAATGAAGTAGCAAAACTAGGTAATCAAATAGGTGAAAACTTAGAAACTGCAGACATTCCAGAAAGGATGCAAGACGCAATTTTAGCGACAGAGGATAATAGATTCTTTGAACATGGTGCAGTAGATTTTAGACGTTTAATTGGAGCGGTAGTATCGAACCTTACAAGTGGTTTTGGTTCACAAGGGGCATCGACTATTTCTCAACAATTGATTAAGAGAACATTTTTAGATGATAATAAGAGTGTAAAACGTAAAGTTCAAGAAGCTTATTTAGCATATAAATTAGAACAAAATTATGATAAAGAATCAATATTTACAATGTATGTAAATAGAATTTACTATTCAGATGGTGTTTACGGACTAAAGACAGCAGCTAAATATTATTATGGAAAAGAATTAAATCAACTTACTCTTCCTCAAATGGCTCTTTTAGCAGGAATGCCTCAGCATCCTAATACTTACAACCCTTATGATAATCCAGAAGCGGCTAAGGCTCGCCGTGATACTGTACTTTACTTAATGCAATATCATGGAAAAATTTCAGAGGCTGACTCACAAGCAGCACAAAAAATTGATGTACTGTCAGGGGTTATTGATCGTGATGAAAGTGAGCGTGTAATATTATCGAGCGAGTTTGATTCTAAATATACATCATATATGAATCAAATAGTAAATGAGTTGAAAAATAGTAAAGAATATAAAGATTATGAAGGAGATGTATTAAATCTAGGTCTTAAGATTTATACAAACTTCGATCCAAGAATCCAAAGTACGTTAACTGAAAGTGTTAATGCTAACTATGCTGGAATAAAACAAGCAAGTAATGTAGCTATGGTTGTTTTAAATAATGAAAATAGTGGAATTTCTGCTCTGTATGGAGGTAAAAAGCAAACTTTCCATGGGTTTAATATTGCGACACAAGCTAAATTACAACCAGGTTCATCAATTAAGCCAATACTTGCATATGGGCCTGCTATCGAGTATTTAAATTGGGGCTCAGATCATACAGTTAACGATACTAAAATTCAAGGCTCTCAAATTCAGAACTGGGATAGACAATTTCATGGAAATATTACAATAAATAATGCATTAGTTTGGTCATATAATATTCCGGCTATTAAAGCATATCAAGAAGTAGGGTTTAGTAAAGTAAAACAGTATGCAGCTAATGTTGGTATGAATATTACGGACGACTCCCTAACAACTCCAATTGGAGGAAGTGGTGATGGATTTTCTCCATTACAAATGGCAGGAGCATATGTTCCATTCAGTAATGGGGGGTATTATGCGACACCTAGAGCTATTAAAAAAGTCTATGACAGTGAAGGAACTGAAGTGAAAAGTTTTAGTACAGATGACAGAAAGCGTGTTATCAAAGAATCTACCGCATATATTATGACATCTATGTTAAGAAACGTAGTTAATGGAACGGCTTCTAATGCTCGTATATATGGAGCGGATATGGCTGTTAAAACAGGAACTACAACTTTTGGAGAAGCAGAGGTTCAAAAATTCGGATTTGATGCTGATAATTATTCTAAAGATTCATGGACAATAGGTTATACTAGTAATTATACGATGGCTGTGTGGCAAGGGTTTGATGCAATAGATGGTCCTACAAAGTATATGACTCAAGATGATACTCAGAAGACACAAGCACTTTACCGAATTAATATGCAAAATATTGTAAGAATACATCCTCCTAAAGGATTTACTGTTCCAGGCAATGTGGGATCAATAAATGGTGGAGTTAAAGTTATTTCAGATAGTGAACGTCGACAGATTGAAGAGCAAAATAGGCGAAATCAAGAAAAAAAAGAACGTGAAAATAATACTGACGACAATAATAACAATCGTAATAATAACTCCGATGATAATACAAATAATAACCAAAATGATTCATCAATTAATAATAGTAATCAAGCTAGAGGAAATAATAACAGTAATAATAATTCTAATACTGCAATAACTGGTACAAGAAGTAATAGTATAAACAATAGCAATAATACTACAAATAATAATATAAATAGAAATAACAGATAACGAAAGAACTACTGTGGAGAGACAATCACACAGTAGTTCTTTTATGTACTATTTTAAAATACTACACAAAAGTCTAGAAATGGTGTACAATATAGGTTATGGAAGAGCTTATTGATTTACTATAATATGAGTATATTCTTCCATAACCTATATAATTAAAAAATTGGATGTGAAGCTATGAAAAAAAAATTAGTTATAATTACGGGAATAAGCGGAGCAGGGAAAAATACGGCATTAGAAATCTTTGAAAACCAAGGGTATTTTTGTACAGATAATTTACCCGGATTAGTTGTAGAAGATTTCTTGAGAATAATAGAAGAAAAAGATATTGCTAAAACAGCGATAAGTATTGATATAAGAAGTAAACATATTTTTGTTGATTTAAAAGAGTTACTAAAAAAACTTCAACAAAATGAGTACTTTGATGTTAAAATCTTATTTTTAGATAGCGATAATCAAATATTGGTTAATAGATATAAAGAAACTAGAAAAAATCATCCTTTATCAACTGAGTTTAGCTTACTCGAAGGTATTGCTCAAGAGAGAAAAGATATGAATGACATTAAAGGAATTGCAAATTATATTTATGATACTACAAATACTTCTGTAAAAGATTTGAAGAAAAAAATATTGGAAGATTTCGGAATTGAGAAAAAAGATAGTTATCATATTACAATTTCTAGTTTTGGTTATAAATATGGGATTCCTATTGATGCAGACAATATAATTGATGTGCGTTTTTTAAAAAATCCATTTTATATTAATGAACTAAGAGAAAAAACAGGTCAAGACAATGAGGTTTATGAGTTTGTTTTTGAAGATAAAATTACTCAAGAATTCTATGGAAAATATCTAGAGCTTATGACTTTTATGGTAGATAAGTATCAATATGAAGGTCGTGACAAGGTTGCTATTGCAGTAGGCTGTACAGGTGGAAAACATCGCTCTGTAAGTATAGCTAGAAGGTTACATGAAGATATTTCAAAATTAGGATATAGGGTGCATTTAGAACATCGCGATATTAATAAGGGTAGGTAGGAAAATGAGAACTAAAATAAAGGTAGTTACTATTGGGGGAGGAACTGGTTTATCAGTTCTTTTAAGAGGATTAAAGAAATATCCTCTTGAGATAACAGCTGTAGTAACGGTAGCAGATGACGGAGGAAGTTCAGGAAAAATAAGAAGTGATATGAATATTCCTTCACCAGGAGATATTAGAAATGTTATTGCGGCATTATCTGATGTTGAACCGTATTTAGAAAAAATGTTCCAATATCGTTTTGATAGTGGCGAAGTCAAAGGTCATCCAGTAGGTAATTTAATGATAGCAGCCATGACGGATATTCATGGAGACTTTTCTACAGCGGTAAAGGTAATGAGTAGAATCTTAAATGTACGTGGAACTGTGTTGCCAACGACTAATGATATAGCTACATTAAATGCAGTATTATCAACAGGTGAAATTATAAGGGGAGAATCTTCGATTACAGAAGCTGGAGGGGTAATTGATAGTGTTTATATTACACCATCTAGAGTAAAACCTAATGAAGATGTACTTAAAGCAATTGAGGAGGCAGACTATATTATTATGGGACCAGGAAGCTTATATACTTCTATAATTCCTAACCTAGTAATATCTAAGGTCTCGGAAAAGATTAGAGAAAGTAATGCCAAAAAGATATATGTTTGTAATGTTATGACTCAACATGGGGAAACTGATAATTACACAGTATCGGATCACATTGTTGCGATAAACAAACATGTAGAAGCAAACATTTTTGATTTGGTAATTGCTAATTCGCGTGAATTCGATGATAGTATTTTATCGAAATATCACAAAGAGAAACAGGAAGCAGTCAAAATCGATCAAGAAAAAATAGAAGAGTTAGGAATAAGATTAATAAAAAATGATGATGTAGGAATCGTTGATAATAATACGATTAGGCATAATGCTGATAAAGTTTCTGAATTAATTTATGATTATATTATAGACGATAAGCCAACAATGATTTATAATAAAAGATGAAAAAACAAATAAGGAGAACTAAAAATGCACTTAAAATTTGATTATTCGAAAGCACTGAACTTCTTTAACGAACAAGAAGTGAAAAATATGGAAGGATATGTGAAAGTTGCTCACGATCAATTACATAATAAAACTGGAATTGGTAGTGACTTTTTAGGATGGGTTGATTTACCAACTAACTATGATAAAGAAGAATTTTCTAGAATTAAAGAAGCTAGTAAAAAAATCCAGAGTAATTCTGAAGTACTTGTCGTTATCGGAATTGGTGGATCTTACTTAGGAGCTCGTGCAGCAATTGAAATGCTAAATGATAGTTTTTATAACTTCTATGAAAAAGATAGAAAAACACCTCAAATCTTCTTCGTAGGACATACTATTTCATCAAGTTATACTCAAGAATTAGTTAATTACTTAAAAACTACAGGAAAAGATTTTTCTGTAAATGTAATTTCTAAATCTGGGACAACTACTGAACCTGCAATTGCATTCCGTATCTTTAAAGAATTACTTGAAGAAAAATATGGAAAAGAAGGAGCACTGTCTCTTATACACATCTGACGCTGCCGACGATATGCAGTGT
>CAMYEU010000124.1 GCA_947254465.1 uncultured Gemella sp.
GATGTCTCGTGGGCTCGGAGATGTGTATAAGAGACAGTTATAATACTTCCCAAAAATCTCAAATTGATTATCCACTGGTGTCTCAAGATCAAATAGTTCTTCAATCTCCGGCATCAGTTCTAAAATATTTAGACCTTTTATGTCTTCAACTTTAATATTTTTATATATAAAATTATTTGCCCATTCTATATTCTTATTTTCATCAATTACGACTATTCCTATAGGGAATTTATTAACACCTTTTTCTGATGAATCTTTAATTCTATTTGTTAATTTACTGATATACCTCTCCGTATGTTCAGCTATTTTTTCCCTTTGTATATTATAAAGGGCGAAAATAAGCAATCCAACCAATAAGTAAATTACTAAGCTATAAATATTGAATACACCACTTAGTATTGCACCTATTAGAAAAATAACAATAATAATTAATTCGTATTTTTTCTTATCATTCATACTTATCTCCCCCTCTTCATAATAATGTACCCTTCTCTCAACTTGAATACACTGTCAATAAATCCAAGTAACTCGAAGATAGGACTAAAAATCAACATTAAGACAAATACAATAGGCTTACCAACATTTGATTTCATCTTTTGTTCAATAAAAAAGAATGCAGTAAACAATCCATTTAATATGAATGCAAGCGATAAAACTCCTGTTATATTTTGGAATAAAATATTCCAAAAACTATAAGTATTACTCCCCGTCTCTATTTCAACTAAAAGGGCCACTATAGTAACCACAATATAAATATATGCACTTTTCGGACTCAACATTATTCGACTAAACTTCGGAAATGCTGGAATAATGACATATTCTCTAGCTAATAACGATAATGTATACTGTACCAATATTAAGCTATATATAAATAACATTATAAATAATGTAACAGGGAACGATTTTTGTAAGTTAGAAAAACTTTCTAATACTAAGTTCTTATCGACCCCTTGATTCATCTCAACCATAGAATTCACATAATTGTTTATAAATTCTAGCATCTGCTTACTGTCGATAGTTATCTTCCCAATTTTTATTGATATAAATATATATATTGCTATACCTAAGTATATTACTGTATTAACAGCTACAACTAGAAATAATTTCGAAGCGCGCAAAAAGATAGTTTTATATATTATATATGCTATTAGCATATGTATAGCAAACCAAACTGTCATAATCGGAGATGCTATAGCTAATAAAATTCCTGCACCACCAAGTATTAATGGAATATAATATCTCAACCCTTTCGCTCCCAATACGTATGTAAGTGGAAATACCGAAAGAAATGCTGCTACAATTTCAATATTCAATAACAATCCTATTAATATTAATAATAAATAACTAGCTGAATAAGCTAAAATTTTTGAATTACTAGGCATTCTAAAGAAAAATTTATTCTTCATTAATTTTTCAATTTCTTTGCCTAAGACATCTGAAATGTTATTATCCAAATTAACACTCCTTTATTATTTTAATAATCTCCATATAAAGTAATTTTAACTATATAGGTATCTGTATCATTATACCAAATTTCAAGATTTTTTGAAAGAAAAATAAAAAATATAAACTTAGTATTAACTATAAATCAAAAAATACTCTTGATATGAATTCATACTGGAATATCATATAATCTAAACTCTTTCTAATACTTTAATTATTCCTCTCTTTATCAGCTATTATTTTATCTCCCTCTACAAATTATTGTCCATTAATATTCTTATTATACTCAATACCCTTTATCTTATAACCAGTTAATATCCTTAAATCGAAAATATGTTGAGTAGTAACTATTCATTAAAACTATTGATAAATAATACAAAATCTACTAAATCTATTTATAATTTCCCCTTGATTATCCTTTATAATATAATTGACAAAATTTTTATTCAACTTATGATATTTAATATGAGCTATACTTTACTCAAAATTTTATATTAATTACTATAGATTACATTTACTATTTCAAAAGAAAGGAATTTTTTTATGAAGAAATATATCATTACTATTGTTACAGTTACTTTGGTAGTTTTAACTGTGGCTCTAAGCGGATTTTATTATTAAAAAAAGATGATAAAACAACTACATCTGACTCTACCACTCAAAAAATAATTCAAAATCCCCCATTAATAAAGAAGACTCTAAAGCTAATAATAATAATAATAATGAGAACACTTAAACTACCAACGGAAAAACTCCCGAAACTACTTCTCAACCTACTATAATCGATGGTATTATTTTAGCCAACAAAAAACATCCTCTTCCTGCAGACTACAATCCAGGTGAAAATCCTACAGCGAGACAAAAAGTTAATAAATTAATTAGCGATGCTCAAGCATTAGGATTAAATATTTCTAATCAAGTATCTGGTTTTAGAGCATACAATACTCAAGTAGGATTATACAATAACTATGTTGCTTCACACGGAAAACAAGAAGCTAATAGATTCTCAGCTCGCCCAGGATACAGCGAACATCAAACTGGTTTAGCATTTAATCTCATAGATAACGCGGGACAATTACTAGGATCAGAAGGAACTAGCGACAGTAGTAAAAAAGCCTCAGCTTGGTTAGAAAAAAATGCTCACAATTATGGATTTATCGTTCGTTATAAACCTGAGTTTACAGAGAAAACAGGTTACATGGAAGAAAGCTGGCATATTCGTTACGTCGGTGAAGATACAGCTAAAACAATCCATGAAAAAATATTTCACTAGAGGAGTACCTTAACGCTCCGGGTGGAGATTATGTAAATTAATATTTTATTGATAAAAGGAGAATTTAATGAATAATAATAATTTAGACCCTAACAATCTAGGTCCAACAACCTCAGCATCAAATAATCAAAACCATAACAGGACTCAACACAATAATCAAAATTCAGAACAACAAAACTATACTCTTCCACCAGTATATACAGAAGAACCAAAAAATAATAAAAATCCCTGAAGTTACGAATTCTAGCGCGGAAATTCCTAACTTTTTATCAAACCCTGATATTTCATTTAATAAACAAAGAAATTTAAAAAACGGAGATAAAGTTGAAGTTACTATAGCTTTAAACAAAAACACTTCTAATAAACTAAAGCTAAAAACAACTGGAGAATTCAGACGAACATTCACAGTTAATGGACTAAATGAAAAAGCTAAAGAAAAGGAAACTATTATCGTAAAAGAAGGAGCATCTAATTCTTCAAACCCTTCTGATTCTGCTAGTTCATCAAACGAAGTAAAACATAGTGTTAGCGGACGTACAGCTTATGTAAAACTATCTGTTGGCGTTAACCTAAGAAGCGATAAAAATGATACTAGTAAAATCTTAACATCAATAAAAGGTGGGGCATCTGTTACAATAAGAACACTTGAAACTAACTCATCTGGGGAAAGTTGGGCATAGTCATACTGGATATATTCGTGCAGATTTACTAGGCGGATTCTAATAAACATTTTATAATAAAAAAGTTGACTCACAAAATTGTGAATCAACTTTTTTTAATTATCTCTAACTTTTAATTTAACCATAAGCATACTTATTAATGTTATCCCTATAACAATAAGGAAAATAGATTTACTTTGTGTGAAACCAAGCAAGCCACTTTTAACATGTTTAGCTATCCAAACGTAGACATAATCTCCGTAATAAATACCCAATGCGAAGAATGCTTGATAGATTCCCATACTTACATTACGATATTCTCTATCGAAATATTGCATAGCAAGGGAAATAAGTGCATTATAAGCTCCACCATATCCTAAGCCATTTAGGATATAACTAAAATAAATAACATATGGATTATTAACATATAATGCTATAATATAGAACGCTAATGAACATCCTAGTAAGAATAATAGAGTTTTTTGAATCCCCCATTTTCTAGTAAAGTACACTCCCACAAGAACTCCAGCAATAAGCTGAGGTACTGCAAAGACTGCATCCATATACGCTAGCATTAACGGCGTCATATTTAACTCTGTTTTACCATAAGTAATCATGTTAGCACCACTTGTAGCAAACTTAATAAATGAAAGCAATAACGCTATAAAACAAATATAAATAAAACTCTTATGTTTAATTACTACCTTCACCTTATCAAATGAAAAATCGCTATCTACAGGGCGATAATCTTTCATCATAAATGATAATATAAACGTAATTACCGCAATAGCACCCGCTACTATCCACATATAGTCAAAATGTTTATATGTATTCATAGTAAAGACATATTGTATCGGTGCTGCGATAAATTCAGCTAATAACGGTGCAACAGATAGTATCGATACTGATACTGCTGCCTTATCTCTAGAAAAAGTTTCTGAGAAAATAACATTGAATAAAGCAAGCATTGTAGCACTTATCCCTAATGATAAAGAAGATAAGTATAAGGTTATATAGCTACCGTTAAATGCTACTAAAAATGAAGTCACTATTAATAAAAATAGAGAAATTTGAACGAATATTTTACGTTTTTTGAAAACATCGCTCGCTAAAAACATCGGCAACCTTACTATTAAACTCATAAGTCCATATCCGGCTGCTATTTGAGCTGCGAGTACCGGTGTTAAAGAAAGTCCACCTTGTTCTATCGGTGTAATCGCGTATAACTTCCTGTAGGCACGTATAATACTTATCGCAGACCAGAATAAAACTAATATCCAAAATATAATAATTTGATCCTTATTCAATTCGAATTTTTTAGATAAAAAGATTACCAGAATTAGAATTAATACGATCATTATAAGTGAAAATAAAATTTTTGTTTTAACCATCTCCTAACTGTATAATTTTTATAAACTATCGAACTCAAAGTTATATAACTATGTTTAAAATTCAACTTTAACATTATACCACAAAATCATATGTTGTTAAGAAAAAAACACTCATATTATTTGTTAGATTACTTTCGATAACGTTAAAAAGCTTATTTTTATATTTGGATAGGCTTCTTTTATTGTTTTAGCACATCCTAATAAAGTATTTCCGCTCGTATATATATCATCAATGATTAAAATAGATCCAACACTTTCAAGGTCTGATTCACCACACGAAAGATGATACATATTCTCCTTTCTTTCCTTATGAAGTTTAGATTGTTTCTCTCTATAATCGCAACTAAGAATTTTCTTATGATTCACATCACATAACTTACAAACTTGTTCAATATGATCAAACCCTCGAATAATCTCCCTAATCTCGTTTGCTGGAACAATCGTCACTAAATCAAAATAATTTAGAGAAAAAAACTTATTTAGAAGATTTTTAAATTTTACTGCGCAAGCCACATCTCCAAAATATTTTATAGAATAGATTTCATCTTTTAAAAATTCATAGTCAGCAAAATAATACAGAGTATATTCTCCTACTTCCAGGACATTTATATCAATGTGTTCCCTACAGCTAGTACAAAGATAAAAATCCTCTTTTTTTGAAAATAATGT
>CAMYEU010000125.1 GCA_947254465.1 uncultured Gemella sp.
AGCAGTCATTATAACTACTACGCTATTCTAAGTCTAACTTTTTGGGGTCAGATCAGAACTATTTTAGGTTCGAAGTCTTAATTTTATTTCACAGTATATTTACCAGTTTTATAGTCGATAGTAACACCTTTTTGGAAGTTTGGTAAGAATACATTGTATTTAACACTCTTACCATTATCTTCAACTGACATTGCTTCCATGATAACCCCTTGAGCAACGAGATCATCACCTTTAAAAACAGGAGTTACACGGTAACGTACATGTTTTTTAGTTTTCTTAACGTAATCTGCAACCTCATTTTCAAAAGGAATCATATTAAGATTCATAAATCTTGTTCCAGTCATAAGGTTTTTATCATTATCATTTTCTCCAGCTAGTTGGAAAGCAATTAAATGTGATCTATCATAAACATGAGTGCCTCTATTACTTTGCCATCCGCTTGGGCGAACATGGGCGATTTCTTCACGTTTATCAGTTGGCATTAAATCAGTACCTATAATACCGTTAGCTTGTCCAACACGTCCAAGTTTGTCTAAAGGACTATAGTTTTCAAATGATGTAGTAGATAAGTCTTCCTTAGCGAAGTAAGGATTGTTATTATTTAGTACTTTATACTTGTTATCGTCAGTTGCTTCACTTTCTTTAGGTGCTGTAAGAGAATTGAGTACATCATCAGGAATTTTTGATACGCTTGTGAATGTTGTGGCAGTATTTGATGTTTTATTTGATGATTTATTCGTGTAATAAGTGATAGCAAATGCTGCTAAAATTACTATTGCAATTGATATAATTGAAAATAAAGATAATTGTTGTTTTTTCCTTTTTGCCATAGGGCCTCCTTATTTTATTGTAATTTAAATGACTAAGAGGAAGAGTAGAGCTCTTCCACTAAAAAATATTTATTTTTTAAAGTAATTGATTCCCATTGCATCTTTTACTTCGTCTAAAGTAGCAGCTGCAACTTTTTCTGCTTTTTCACTTCCTGCTTTTAACATTCTATATACTTCAGCTTTATCTTTTGCGAATTCTTCACGACGCTCTCTTATTGGACGTAGGTAATCTTGCATAACATCATTTAAACGGCGTTTTAGTTTCATATCGCCAAGTCCACCGCGAGAGTAGTGTTCTTTAAACTCTGCAACTTCATCAGTACGAGTATCGAAAATGTCTAAGTATTTAAATACAACATTTCCTTCAACTTGACCTGGATCTTCAATCTTGATGTGGTTTGGATCAGTGTACATTTTCATTATTTTAGCTTTAATGTTTTCTTCACTATCCCCTAAGTAAATACCATTGTTTAAACTTTTGCTCATTTTTCCTTGTCCATCTATACCTACAAGACGAGCATGATTTTTTGGCGGTAATACAATTTCAGGTAATACTAGAACTTCTTTATTGTATGTTCTATTGAAGTCACGAACGATTTCACGAGTTTGTTCAAGCATTGGCTTTTGATCTTCACCAACAGGAACGTGTGTTGCTTTAAATGCAGTAATATCAGCAGCTTGGCTTACAGGATAAGTAAAGAATCCTGCTGGAATACTTTCACCAAATTTTTTGTCGTTAATTTCCTGTTTAACAGTAGGGTTACGGTGTAATCTAGAAACTGATACTAGATTCATGTAGTACATGTATAATTCAGCAAGTTGTGGAATTTGTGATTGAATAAAAATAGTAGTTTTTTTAGGATCGATTCCAACTGCAAGATAATCAAGTGCTACTTCTGTAATATTTTCAATAACTTTTCCTGGGTTATCAGCATTATCAGTAAGTGCTTGTTGATCGGCAATCATAATAAATACTTCAGTATCATCTTCATTTTGTAAAGCTATACGATTTTTCAAAGAACCAACATAGTGTCCTAAGTGAAGTTTACCAGTTGGTCTATCTCCAGTTAAAATAATTTTTGTCATAAAAGGGTAACTCCTTTAAAATAATTTTAATAATTCCTTATAATTATACCATAATCTAACAGAAGTTTGTTTGAAATAACATAAAAAATATTAATTTAGATAAAATTTAGTGTTTTAGTTGGAAAATAATGATATAATAAAAGGTAAAGAAATAGTTAATTATTAAGGAGATTAATATGATATATATAGAATCAAAAAGTAATGATCCACGCTATAATACAGCATTAGAACTGTATGCTTTTAATGAACTTGCGGAAAAAGATGATGTGTTTATGTTATGGATAAACTCGCCATGTATCGTTGTTGGTAAAAACCAAAACACAACAGAAGAAGTAAACCAAAAATTCTGTGATGACAAAGGTATTAAAATTGTTCGTCGTGTAAGTGGTGGTGGTGCAGTTTACCACGATTTAAACAACTTAAACTACACAATTATCTCAAATGGTAGAAGTGGAGAAGAATTTGACTTCAAATCGTTCTCACAACCTGTGCTAGATGCATTAGATTCATTAGGAGTTAAAGCAGAATTTACAGGACGTAATGACTTAGAAATTGATGGTCAAAAATTCTGTGGTAATGCACAATATGTACGTAATGGTCGTATTATGCACCATGGTTGCTTAATGTTTGATGTTAATACATCAGTTTTAGCAGATGCTTTAAAAGTATCTAAAGATAAAATTGAATCAAAAGGAATTAAATCAGTACGCTCACGTGTAACAAACATTAAAGATCACCTTCCAAACCAAGATATGACAGTTCAAGACTTCGTTGCAGCTCTTAAAAAATATATGAGTGAAAAATATGAAATGACTGATTTTGTTGCAACTGAAGAAGATGAAGCTGCAATCTTAGCTATTCAAGAAGAAAAAAATAACTCATGGGATTGGGTATATGGTAAAAATCCTGACTTCAACATTAAACGTAATAGAAGACTTAAAACTGGTAAAATCGAAGCTAATATCATGGTAGAACAAGGTGTTATTACTAATATCAAATTCTACGGAGACTTCTTCGGAGTAATGGATGTAGAAGATATTGCTAAAAAATTAGTGGGTGTAAAATACCAAAAAGAAGATATTCAAAAAGTTTTAGAACAAATTGATATTAACTCTTACTTCTTAGGAGCAACATTAGAAGAAGTAGTAGATATTTTAGTAGACTAATAAACAATTTAGGAGTGAAGTAATATGATTATTGCAACAACAAATTATGTTCCTGGAATGGAAGTAGTAGAATATAAAGGATTAGCTACAGGTGAAGTAGTAGCTGGGATTAATGTTATCAAAGATATAGGAGCAGGAATTCGAAACCTTTTCGGTGGAAGAGTTCAAGGGTATGAAGATGAAATTATTCAAGCAAGAGCTCAAGTTTTAAAAGAATTAGAAGCTCGTGCAGCTGAGATGGGTGCTAATGCCATTATCGGAGTTAGAATTGACTTTGATCCTCTAGGAGGAGACGGTAATAATATGCTTTTAGTTACAGTTACAGGAACAGCTGTAGTAGTAAGATAGTTATAAATAGAAATATTTGTCAAGATAGTATATAATATAAAATAATTATATAAAATTTACTGATAGAAAGAAAAAATAAATGAAACAGATATTTAACATTAAAAAAACTTTTTCTGTTTTACTTTTAGTGATTGCTTTAGTAGCCTCTGCTGTATTCGTAGCAGGATGTAGTGATGATAAAGGAACAAGCTCTAGTTCATCATCAAAAGCAACTTATACAATAAGTAAAGAAGAGAAAGATTATTTATCAAAACGTTTTTCAGAATTATTTAAAACAAATAATGAAACAGTAGCTTATATTTATGCTCCAGGAACAGAATTAGACGAACCAGTAGTTCAAACTAATGACAACGAAACATACTTAGATAAAACTTTTGAAGGTGGACATGTTCCTTACCTTGGTACTGTATTCATGGATATGGATAACAAAAAAGACTTTCATGACAGATTAACTTGGTTATTTGGTCATGCTCGTGGAAGTAAAGTTGGAGATCACCGTATGTTCAATGATGTTAACTACTATGACAAACAAGAATACCTGGATAAACACAAATTCGTAGTTATTGAAACTCCTGAGAGAAAATACTACTACGAAGCAGCGTTCTTGACAATTGTACCAGAGACAACTTCATTTTATCGTTTGGATTTTGAAAATGATGAAGATTTCTTAAGCCAATTAACAAATGTTAAGAAAGATGCGACAACTAAAAATGATAGTGTTCAACTTAAAGGAAATGATAAATACTTAGTATTATCTACTTGTCGTGAGGAAGACGAAACAATTCGTTCTAACCTGTATCTACGCCAAATTCCAGATAATGAAATGAACGATTTCTTAGCTAAACATAAAGATGAATTAAAATATGTAGCTACAAGATAATAAATATTGAAAAGCAATCTAATGATTAAGTTCACTAGATTGCTTTTCAGTTTATTTAAATAATATTTTGCTTAGGCATCATTCTAAATTCTCTTATTAAGAAGAATAATGAAATTGAGAATGCACAAAGGTCAGTCACTGGAGTAGCATAGATTATTCCCTCAATTCCAAAGAAATGTGAAAGAATAAATAACATTGGTATTAGTACTATAAGTTGCTTAGTTAAGGCAATAGTAACTCCAATTTTTGGTTTTCCTATTGCAGAGAAGAAAGTAGAACTTGAAATTTGAACACCATTTATAAATGTAAATAACAAGAAGAATCTCATATACCTAACTGCGAACTCAAAGTATAGTTCATTACCATTTCCGAATAGACTAACAATTTGTTTAGGAAAAATCTCGAAAATTAGGAAGAATGTAATTGAGATAATCATCGCATATTTCATAGTGTATCTCATTGTAGTACGAACTCTCTCGTATTTTTTAGCTCCGTAATTATATCCAAAAATTGGTTGAGCACCTTGAATTAATCCAATAATAATAGCTATAAATATTATATTAATTTTAGCTACAATTCCGGCGACGGCAATAGGAATATCATTCCCGTATACAGAATTAGTACCGTGAATATTTAATAAATTGTTTGTTACTATTTGAGCTATCATATTAGAACCTTGGAAAACAAATGAAGGCATTCCGAACCCTGCAGCAACTTTTAATAAAGGTATCTTAGGGATGAAGTCTTGTTTAGTAAACTTAACGCTTTTAAATTTTGGAAAATATAAAATAAGAATCAATGCAGATAAGAACTGGCTTATAACTGTAGCCCAAGCCGATCCAGCAATTCCCCAACCAAATCCAAAGATAAAAATTGGATTAAGAATAGTATTAAGTACTGCACCAAAAATAATGGCAAACATTGAATATTTAGGGCTATTATCTGAGCGGACAATAGGGTTAGTACTAATGGAAATTAGTAAAAATGGTATCCCTAAAGATGTAA
>CAMYEU010000126.1 GCA_947254465.1 uncultured Gemella sp.
ATGTGTATAAGAGACAGGAAATATTATTAATATAGTAGAAATTATAAAAATTATAATAAAAGATATCATAATATAAAAATTTATATTATATAATCTCTTTACATCTTCCATATGTAAAATATCTTTTTGAGAAAACCACTCTGTATTTAACTTATTTTTTTCATTAAGATACCCAAGAAGGTTAGTTGTATTTTCTATTAACTTATCATATGTTGTATCTATTTTAGGGGCTAAATTTTCTCTTGAATAGAAATTTTTATAAAAATCCAAGTTAAAACAATTGTAAAATATTATTCCTAGTATTGCACTAATAAATAGTGAAAAATTTTGGATAAAAATAAGTGATAATCGTATATATTTGTTCATAAAAAATACCTCCGTTAAATATTATAACATATAAATAATAGTGAAGCTAAGAAGTTAGCGTTCAATTTGGTTTACATATTTACAGAATTTAACAAAAAATATAGAATTATAAAAGTTTTTGAGTAAAAAAAGTTTAATATTTGCATGATTTATGTTAAAATATATACATATAGTTATTTATTTTGGGGGAAATCATGAATAAGTTTTTTAAGATCTATTTAGAGTTAAGAGAAAAAATAGAGGATAGGCAATATAGGTCTAATTCTCTTTTGCCAAGTGAGAATGAACTCGCAAGAGAATATGATGTTTCTAGGGAAACCATAAGAAAGGCATTGTTATTATTATTAGAAAATGGGTATATCCATAAAATTCAAGGTAAGGGGTCTATAGTTTTGGATGTTCATAGATACAGATTGCCAGTAACAGGACTTTTAAGTTTTAAAGAACGTCGACAATTTCAAGATGTTGAAGCAACAACTAAAGTATTAGTAAATAAAGAAGTTGATGCTCCAGATTTTCTTGTTCGGCTAGGACTTGTAAAACAAGGTGAGAGACTAATTTATTTAGTTCGACAAAGAATTGTTGATGGTGAAGCAGTAATATTAGATAAAGATTATATAAATAAAAATGCAATTGAAGAATTGCCTACAGATCGTGTAGAAGAATCATTATATGAGTATTTAGAAAATGATTTAGGTATAAAAATTTCATATGGGAATAAGGATTTTAAAATAGAACCAGTTAGTGAGGAAGATACAACATATATTGATTTAAAAGGTCATAAACATATTGCGGTATTGAGAAGTGATGTCTATACAGAAGGAACTGATTTTCTTCATTACACAGAAAGTCGTCATAGAGTAGATAAATTTCATTTCTCAGAATTTGCTAGAAGAAAAAGTAATAAAATAAACTAATATAATAATTGTAGAGAAGAGCCCTGAACAAAAAATGTTTGGAGTTCTTTTTTTATTTTAGTGAAGAACATTGTCAAAAAATTTTTTTCTTATAGTAGTTTTCTTTTTTATTCCTTTATCACTAAATAATAAACTTCACAAATATTAAATTAATATAAAAATTTCCAAAAAAAGAAGCAAACCTTTTCATCGGAAAATTAATCGTTGAAAAAATGAAAAATAGAGTGTATAATAAATATATATTTGAAATTTCCGGGAAATAATCTTCGGAAATATTTTTGTGGGAGTGTGAGGAAATAATGAAGATTATTGTTTATTCATTGACTGGAAATTGTAAAAGATTTGTAGATATGTGTGAGATTCCCAAAGAAGATGTAATTTATTTACAGGATATTGATTATGATGTGGATTTCGATTATATCCTTATAACGCCAACATTTGGCTTTGGAGAAGTACCAGTTGCAGTCTCTAGTTTTTTAGAAGAGAATCATAATCATTTAAAAGGTGTTGTTGGTAGTGGAAATAAAAATTGGGGTGAACGATTTGCCAATGCTGCTGAAATTATTAGCAGTGAATATAACATTCCGTTACTAATGAAAATTGAATTACATGGTAATAAAAAAGATATAAGTGAATTTAAAAAAATATATTTGGAGAGTGTAAAGAATGGAGAAATTTAACCATATTGAACTAAATAATGAAGTAACAAAAAGAGGCGATAATGGATTTTTCAAATTAGAAAAAGACGTGGAAGCTATTGAAGAATTTCTTCGTGAAGTAGACTTTCGTACAAAGAAATTCAGTTCAGAAATTAAAAGACTTAGATATTTAGTAGAAGAGAATTTCTACTATAATATTTTTGATAAATATATTGAAGATGAAATTTTAGAATGTTTAGAATTAGCTGCGAACTTCAAGTTTGAATTTAAGAGTTATATGGCAGCAAGTAAGTTCTATAAGGACTATGCATTAAAAACAAATGATAAAAAACAATATTTAGAAAACTTTAACCAACACGTATTTATCGTAGCTATGTACTTAGCTGATGGTGATGTAGCTTTAGCTAAAGAGCTTATGATTGCGATGCTTGAACAAAGATTACAACCGGCAACACCAACATTCCTAAATTCAGGAAGAAGTCGTCGCGGTGAATTAGTATCATGTTTCTTATTAGAGGTAGGTGATTCACTTAACTCTATTAACTACATCGATTCAACTGCTAAACAACTTTCAAAAATTGGTGGAGGAGTTGCGATTAACTTATCAAAACTACGTGCACGTGGTGAAAGTATTAAAGGTATAAAGGGGGTAGCTAAAGGTGTTATTCCTGTAGCTAAATCTTTAGAACAAGGTTTTGCATATGCTGATCAACTTGGACAACGTCCAGGAGCTGGAGCGGTATACTTAAATATCTTCCACTATGATGTACTAGAATTCTTAGATACTAAGAAAGTTAATGCTGATGAAGAATTGCGTCTTCCAACGATTTCTACAGGTATTATCGTACCATCATTATTCTTCGATTTAGCTCGTGAGAACAAAGATTTCTATATGTTTGGACCTCATTCAATCTATGAAGAATATGGTTTAGTGTTAGATGATATCGATATTGCTAAATACTATGATCAATTTGTAGCGAATGAAAATATTATGAAGCGTAAATTCGATGCTCGTGATATGCTTAACTTAATAGCACAAACTCAATTACAATCAGGATATCCATACTTAATGTTTAAAGACAATGCGAACAAAAACCATGCACTTCGTGAAATTGGACAAGTTAAGATGAGTAACCTATGTACTGAGATTTTCCAATTACAAGAAACTTCAGTAATTAAAGATTACGGTGAAGGAGATATCATTAAACGTGATATTTCTTGTAACTTAGCGTCATTAAATATTGTTAATGTAATGGAAAGCAAAAAAATTAAAGAATCTATTTATTCAGGTATGGATGCATTAACATTTGTAAGTAATTCTACTAAAATCAAAAATGCACCAGGTGTAGTAAAAGCTAATGATGAATTCCACTCTGTTGGATTAGGAGCTATGAACCTTAATGGATATTTAGCGAAAAACCTGATAGCTTATGAGAGTGAAGAAGCAAAAGATTTTGCTAATGTCTTCTTCATGATGATGAACTACTATACGTTAGAACGTTCAATGCAAATTGCTAAAAAACGTAATGAAACATTTAAAGACTTTGAAAAATCAGATTACTATAATGGAAGTTACTTCACAAAATATATTGAAAATGACTACTTACCTGTAACTGAAAAAGTGAAAGCACTATTTGAAGGGATTTATATTCCAACAAAAGACGACTGGAGAAGTCTAAAAAATAGAGTAAAAGAAAATGGTCTATATCATGCATATAGAATGGCTATTGCACCAACTCAAAGTATTTCATATGTTCAAAACTCAACATCAAGTGTATTACCAATTGTTGATAAAATTGAACGTAGAAGTTACGGAAATGCTGAAACATTCTATCCAATGCCATACTTAAGTCCAAAAACTCAATGGTTCTATAAATCTGCATTTACTATGGACCAAATGAAACTTATTGACTTAATGTCAGTTATTCAAGAACACGTAGACCAAGGTATTTCTGTGATTTTATTCGTAAATTCTGATATAACAACAAGAGAACTTGCAAGATATTATATTTACGCACATCACAAAGGATTGAAATCACTATATTACACAAGAAACAAACTACTTTCAGTAGAAGAATGTACTTCTTGTTCTATATAGAAAAGAGAGGAAAAATTACTAATTATGAAAGCAGTAAACTGGAATAAACAAGATGACCTAACTTTCATGTATTGGCGTCAAAATATTGCACAATTTTGGGTTGATACTGAGTTTAAAGTGTCAAAAGATATTAAAAGTTGGAATGAAGATTTAAACGATAAAGAACGTGAAGCTTATAAAAAAGTATTAGCTGGTTTAACTGGTCTTGATACTCAACAAGGAGATAAAGGTATGCCACTTGTATCTTTACATACTGAAGATATGAGAAAACAAGCTGTTTATAGTTTTATGGGAATGATGGAGCAAATTCACGCGAAAAGTTATTCTACGATCTTTACATCATTAATTCCCTCACAAGAAACAGACTACTTACTAGATGAGTGGGTTCCAAGTAATCCAGAACTTCAATTTAAAGCGAAATTAATCGAAGATTATTATATGAGATTATTTAAGCCAGAAGTGCCAACATATGACTTATACATGGCTCGTGTAGCGTCTGTATTCTTAGAGAGTTATATTTTCTACAGTGGGTTCTTCTATCCATTATATTTAGCTGGACAAGGTAAAGTAACTACTTCTGGAGAAATTATTCGTAAAATCTTATTAGATGAAACTATCCACGGAAGTTTTACAGGATTCGATGCTCAAGAAATCTTTAGAACTCTTACTCAAGAAGAGCAAGAACGTGCTGAAAAAGAAATGTATAAACTACTATTAGATTTATACGAAAATGAGTTGAAATATACTAAAGATATATATGATGAAATTGGTTTATATGAAGAAGTAAAAGATTATGTTGAATATAATGCTAACCGTGCATTAGCTAACTTAGGATACCCGGGGTACTTTGAAGATAAAGAAATTAACCCAATTATTGAAAATGCGATGAATACAAATACTAAGAACCATGACTTCTTCAGTGTTAAAGGTGATGGATATGTAGTTAGTATGAATGTTGAATCAATTGAAGATGAGGATTTCATTTTTGAATAGGTAAGTGATATGAAAATTTTATTAGTTAGACACGGCGAAACAGATTATAATAAAAATAGATTAATCCAAGGTCACAGTGACATTGAATTAAATGAAACTGGTAGAAATCAAGCGACTTCTGCGGGAGAAAAGCTAAGTGATCACAATATCGATTATGCTTTTAGTCTGTCTCTTATACACATCTGACGCTGCCGACGATATGCAGTGTGT
>CAMYEU010000127.1 GCA_947254465.1 uncultured Gemella sp.
ACACACTGCATATCGTCGGCAGCGTCAGATGTGTATAAGAGACAGCATCTTATCAACACGATAATTTTTGATTAAATCTGTCTTCGAATCATAAGCAACCATATAATAATTCTCATCATTCCACACTAGTGCGAATGGACTTACATTATAAACTTCACCATTTTTTCTATCAATCATCTGTTTCTTATGATTCCATTGCCAATAATTAAAATTAATTTGTTTATTTTCTGCAATTGCATTGTGAATCGCATCGACATTATAATATATATTTTCATTTATATATTTATTCTCTTCAAAAGAATATACCTGTCTTTGTATTTTTTGTGCTTGTTTTCTACTCACTAATTTCTTAAGTTTTAAGATTAGATCGCGTGATTTTTTTGCTGTTAGAAACTTACTAGCCTGAATAACATCAATCAGCATTTTCACTTCAGCTAGCTCAAATTCTCTCTCTACTAAAGCATAAATATTTTCGCGTCCATTCTTTTCAACTACGATATTAAATCCATAATCTTGTAGTAATTCTATATCCTTATATAGAGTTTTCCTCTCAACAACTATTTCTTTTTTCAAGAGTAAAGAAGTTAATTCTTTTACACTTAAATAAGTATTTTCATCACTATAATCTCTTAATATTTCAATTAAGTATAATAGTTTTAGTTTTTGATATCTTCCTTTTTCCATAAATTTTGCTCCTTATATACACTTATGTATATAATAACAACTATTTACGAATTTTTCTATCATTTTTATGATTATTTTCATCTCTTTTTAGTACTTCGGCAATTACAGAACCACTAGTAACAAAACATACTTTAACAAAGAATTTATCTCCTACTTTATCATAGATTCTACCTGCACTTTTCGTACCTTTTGCTACAGTTCTGCAAGAATTTCCTACATAACCAACTTTGCCAAAAGTTTTCATCATAACTTTTATAGCTTCTTCGTCATAATCATTGTCAAACTCTTTCTCACAACTTATAACATCCCCTACTTTAAAAACTGTTGTTCCAAAATAATGTTGCATCCCTGTTATTGTAATATAATCTTTTTCCATTTTAAATCTCCTCTTCGTTTTGTGATTTAATTATAACAAGCTATCTGTCCATTTTTTTGGACTTATAATAAAAAAATAGAACTTAGATTAAATTTAACCTAAGTTCTATTTGTAAGTTATTCTTATTATTTGTTTAAAATGCTAGCACAACGTGGGCATAAACCTTCTTCGTTTACTTCATCAACGATGTTCCAACAACGTTCACAACGGTGTCCTTCAGCTTTAGTTACTTTAACAGTAGCAAGATCATAAGCTACACCATCGTTATCTTTAACAGCTACTTTACTTACGATGAAGAATTGGTTTAAGTTAGCAACAGAGTTTAATAACTCCACTACTTCTGCATCGTTACTGTATACTTCAACAGCAGCTTCTAGAGATTTACCGATAACTTTTTCATTACGGCTTTCTTCTAATGCTTTATTCACATCATCACGAACTTCTAAAAGTTTATCCCATTTAGCTTCTAAAGCAGCGTCTTCAATTACGTTTTTAGCTGGGAAGTCAGTTAAGTGTACAGACTCAGCATCTTCGTATGGCATATTGTCATATACTTCTTCAGCTGTGAATGAAAGAATTGGAGCAAGTAATCTAACAGATTTACTTAATACTGTGTAAAGAACTGTTAACATACTTTGACGTTTGTGAGAATCTTCACCTTCGATATAAAGGATATCTTTACCATAGTCAAGGTAGAATGAAGATAATTCAACGTTAAAGAAGTTGATTAGTTCAGTAGTGATACTGTTGAATTGGTAGTTTTCGTAGTAATCTAATACTTTTGCTACAACTTTTTCGAATTTAAGAACCATGTATTTGTCTAGTTCTTCAAGGTTTTCATACGCAACTAAATCAGTTTTGTTGTTGAAGATTCCGTTGTATAAGTTTCCTAGTAAGAAACGGAAAGTATTTCTGATTTTTCTGTATGTTTCAGAAACTTGTTTTAAGATATCTTTAGAGATACGAACATCTTGAGTATAATCTACACTTGCAGACCATAGACGGATAATCTCAGCCCCTAATTCTTTACCTACATCATTAGGAGAAATTACATTACCTAATGATTTACTCATCTTATTACCATTACCGTCCATAACGAATCCAGCAGATACTAACTCTTTATATGGAGCTACTCCAGATACCGCTACAGAAGTGATAAGTGAAGAGTTGAACCATCCACGGTATTGGTCACTTCCTTCTAGGTATAAGTCAGCAGGATAAGTTAAGTCTTCACGGATTGCACAGCATCCTTGGTGAGATGTTCCAGAGTCGAACCAAACATCCATGATGTCCATTTCTTTAGTGAATTCACCGTTTGGACTTCCTGGGTGAGTATATCCTTCTGGTAATAATTCCTTAGCGTCTTTATAGAACCAAACGTTTGATCCCTCTTCTTCGAAGATTTTCGCTACGTGTTCGATTAATTCGATATCAAGGATAGCTTCTCCGTCTTCAGCATAGAATACAGGAATTGGCACTCCCCAAACACGTTGACGACTGATTACCCAGTCACCACGGTCACGAATCATGTTATATAATCTTGGTTTACCCCACTCACTGTAGAATTTAGTGTTATCTACAGCTTCAAGTAATTCACTACGGAATGCATCAACAGAACAGAACCATTGAGGAGTAGCTCTGAAGATAATAGGTTTTTTACTTCTCCAGTCATGTGGGTATGAGTGAGTAATATCTTCTTGTTTTAATAATGCTCCAGTTTCAGCTAAGTGAGCGATAATGTCTTTGTTCGCATCGAATACGAATTTACCAGCGAATTGTCCAGCTTCTTCTGTAAGAACACCTTGGTTATCAACTGGTGATAAAACTCCAAGTTTGTATTGTAATTGACCTACAAGATAGTCATCAACCCCGTGTCCAGGAGCTGTATGTACTAAACCAGTCCCTGAATCAAGTGTTACATAATCAGCTAAGATTAATGTAGATGTTCTATCTAAGAATGGGTGTTGACATAGTAAGTACTCTAAATCTTTACCTACTAATACTTCACCTGTTTCATAGTTTTCCCAACCGAATTTTTCAGCTAAGAATGCTACTCTTTCTTTAGCAACTAAGTAGCTTTCACCGTTGTACTTAACAACTTGGTATTCGAAATCTGGGTGAACAGCAATACCTAAGTTCGCAGGTAACGTCCAAGGAGTAGTTGTCCAAATAACAAACTTAGTTCCTTTTTCAACTGCACCATTTTCACTAACTAGATCAAATGTAACATAGATAGATGGTGAAGTGTGGTCGTGGTACTCGATTTCAGCCTCAGCTAAAGCAGACTCTGAAGATGGTGACCAGTAGATAGGTTTTAATCCTTTGTAGATATATCCTTTGTCTACCATTTTACCGAATACACGAATTTGTTCAGCTTCAAATTTTGGATCAAGAGTTAAGTACGGGTTATCCCAATCTCCTAGTACTCCAAGTTTTTTGAAGTCAGCACGTTGTTTATCAACTTGTTTTAATGCATAATCTTTACATTTATTTCTGAATTTATTAGCTGGCATAGATTTTCTATCAACACCATTGTTTACTAATACTTGCTCGATTGGAAGACCGTGAGTATCCCAACCTGGAACGTATGGTGAAACAAAACCATTCATGTTTTTATATTTAACGATAAAGTCTTTTAAAATTTTGTTTAACGCGTGTCCAATGTGGATGTTACCATTCGCATATGGAGGTCCATCATGAAGTACATATGAAGGTTTCCCAGCATTTTTTTCTAAAATTTTGTTGTATAAGTCCATTTCCTCCCAGCGTTGTAGGAACCCCGGCTCTTTATTTGGAAGATTTCCACGCATTGGAAACTTCGTATTTGGCATTAATAATGTATCTTTTAATTCTACCATTTTATCTCCTTTCAAAATAAAAAACTCTTAGTAAAAGTTATAGAGGGCGAAATGTATCCACGGTACCACCTCTTTTAACTCCTACCAAGAGCGCTTGTTTGTTCTATTAAAATTATTATACAATAAAGTGATAACTCCTATGCTTCTATAAAACTTTTCACCAACCAGTTTCTCTCTAAAACTCCACATAGATGTCTTGTCTTTATTTACGATATGTTTATTATATTACATTAAGAATAAACTTTCAAGCATTTTATGTGAATTCAACATAAAATTTTCTGAAAACATTTTAATTTTATAAAAAGACTTTAGTAAAACAATATGTGAATGAAATATGAGTAACCTTCTCATTCTTTTATAGAGTTTTCTAAAGTCTTAATATATTTTTTATCCTCTAAAATAATTTTTTATAGCTTCAGAGCCGTATTGTAAGATTTGTTTTTGTGTTAGCGAGGCAGTTACATTAACATTTCCACCTGAGACTTCCACATTGTCGATCATAACCGGAACATCTAGTGATTTAATCTTAATTGTATTTCCACTCACTCCAACTCCAGTCCCTGTTAGTGCTTCTTTCAAATATTTTTCCAAAGCAAAATCAGGTATAGGCACTTTACCGATTTTAGCATCTTCTAGAACTAAGTCCACAGAATTATTTGCACCTACTACTTTAACATTAGTATTAATCATAGTATTCCAAAGTCCTAGTTTAACCGGTAACTTCGCTTCAATATGATTTCCAACTAATTTATAACTTCCGTTTAATAATTCTGAATCTTTTTCAACTGAGTTTTTAAAGATTGATAAAAATGTATCATTATCAATTTTTAGCGACGTAGACACTTTTGAATTAGCATAACTAATATTAGAAAGGAAGTCTCCATTCAAATCTTCTAATGTAGTTGAGGCTTGAACATTTGCTAGTTTTTCTGAATTTTTAATGTTATTATCTGGTGTTAAGGCATATGTTATACCACCACCAAAAAGAGCTAATACTATTAATAGCGATAGTAGTTTTCTTAAAGCTTTCATCTTTTAAAACTCCTTAGTTATTTTAGATTACATTATACTATAATATGCCGAACTATACAAATCAAACTAAACCAACCATTATATATATATCACTTCATGATTATATTTAATTTAAATCCCTTTCAATTATAGTATTTAATAAGTTCACTTGAAATATCCTTTAATATATGTTCTGTCTCTTATACACATCTCCGAGCCCACGAGACATCTCAGGATC
>CAMYEU010000128.1 GCA_947254465.1 uncultured Gemella sp.
AATAGCGAAAGAAGCAAAAAATAATACTACTCTTAGTAATGTACACTCTAATGGTATAATCGCAGGAGAAAGGGGAATAGGTGGTTTAGTTTCACAAGTTGAAAATTCTAGAATTTATAACAGTAGTTTTACTGGTAGAATAACTAATACTTATGATACAAAATCAACTTACCAAATTGGAGGATTAGTAGGAAAACTTTCAGGTGATAATGCTTCAATAGATAAATCAATTTCATCTATCGATATGGCGACAAATGCTAATCAAGGAGACCAAACAGTTGGTGGTATAGCTGGGGTTGTTGATAGAAGTGCTAGAATCAGTAATAGTTACGTTGAAGGAAATCTTAACAATGTGCAACATTTTGGTAAAGTAGGAGGAGTTGTAGGTAATCTTTGGGATGCTATATCAGGTGAAGAGAAATCTGGACAACTATCTAATGTCTTAAGTGATGTTAATGTTACAAACGGTAATGCTATAGCTGGTTATGATTTTAGAGGTATTAAAGAAACTAATATCTATAGCAATAAAAATAATAAGGTAGTAAAAGTAGTTCAAGTAGATGATGAAGTGCTAAGTAAAGATTCTGAAGAGCAAAGAGGAACTGTGCTAGAAGCGGATGATATTAATGTGAAAAAAGCTCAACTTGTTCCTAAGAATAATATTAAAACTGAGGACTTTAATTTCTCTTCTAAATATGTAACGGATTATAGTAAATTAAAAGATGTTGATGTTTCTAGGTTAAGGGTGTATAAAAATATAGAAAAATTACTGCCGTTTTATAACAGAGAGACTATTGTTAAGTATGGTAATTTGGTAAGTACCAATGATGATTTATATACTAAAGATCTTTTATCTGTAGTTCCTATGAGAGACAAGGAAGTAATTACTGATATTAGTAAAAATAAAGAGAGAATTAATAAATTATTATTACATTATGCAGATAATTCGTCACAAATATTGAATATTACTTATAAAGGTGACTTTTCAAAAGTTGCAGAATATGAAATTGAACAAACAAAACTATTGTATACGCCTAATGCATTATTACATGATTACAGTAGTATAATTAATAATGTTATATCTGATTTAAAATCTGTACAATATAATTCAACTTCAGTTAAAAAAATATTAGATATTTCTGGAGATATAAAATTAACGGAATTATATTTAGATGAACAATTTGATAAAACAAAAGAAGCTATAGGTGATAGTTTAGCGAAACTTCTGTCAGCAGATGCAGCAATCGCTGAGAACAGTAATTCGATAATTGATAATTATGTTATTCAGAAAATTAAACAGAATAAAGAAGCTTTATTGTTAGGTTTAACGTATTTAGAACGCTGGTATAATTTTAATTATGGGGAAACAAATGCTAAAGATTTAATAATGTATCATTTGAATTTCTTTGGTAAATCAAATAGTTCGGCTCTAGATAATATTATTGAACTAGGTAAATCTGGATTTAATAATTTATTAGCTAAGAATAATGTTATTACTTATAATGTATTGTTAGCGAAAAATTATGGAACAGAAACTTTATTTAAAGCATTAGAAGGATATAGAAAAGTATTTTTACCAAAAACTTCTAACAATGAGTGGTTTAAAAAACAAACAAAAGCATATATAGTTGAAGAAAAATCCACTATTGAAGAGGTAAGAGAAAAACAAGGGAAAGAGGGAACTAAATATTCTATTGGAGTATATGATAGATTAACTAGTCCATCTTGGAAATATCAAAGTATGGTATTGCCGTTACTAACACTTCCAGAAAAATCGGTGTTTATGATAGCGAATATTTCAACTATAGGATTTGGAGCTTACGATAGATATAGAAGTTCTGAATATCCTAAGGGAGAAAGATTAAATAATTATGTAGAAGAGAAAGTTAAAGAAGCGGCTAAACGATTTAGAGACCATTATGATTATTGGTATAAGATTCTAGATAATGAAAATAGAGAAAAATTATATAGAAGTATATTAGTATACGATGCTTTTAAATTTGGTAATGATGATAATAAAGTAGTTAGCCAAGCAGATTTTTCAACAAATCACCCTGCGATAAAATATTTCTTTGGGCCAGCAGGAAACAATGTAGTTCATAATCAACATGGTGCCTATGCTACGGGAGATGCATTCTACTATATGGCTTACCGTATGCTGGATAAAGATGGTGCGGTTACATATACTCATGAGATGACGCATAACTCAGATAGAGAGATTTATCTTGGAGGATATGGTAGAAGAATTGGTCTTGGACCAGAGTTTTATGCTAAAGGATTGTTACAGGCGCCTGACCATTCGTATGACCCAACGATAACGATCAACTCTGTATTGAAATATGAGGATTCAGAAAATTCAACAAGACTTCAAGTAGCTGATCCAACTCAACGATTTAATAGTGCAGAAGATTTACATAATTATATGCATAATATGTTTGATGTAATTTATATGTTAGAATATTTAGAAGGAAAAGCTGTAGCTAATTTAGAAGCAAATCAAAAATATGAGTTATTAAGAAAAGTTGAAAATAAATTTGATCTTGATCAAGACGGTAATAATGTATACGCGACAAATGTTGTTCGAAGATTAACTATGGATGAAGTTAATAAATTAAATTCTTTTGATAGTTTAATTGAAAATGATATTATTACTAGCAGAGGATACAAAGACCAAGAGTATAAGAGAAATGGTTATTATACAATTGATTTATTTTCACCGATTTATTCGGCTCTTAGTGGAGAGAAAGGGACTCCTGGTGATTTAATGGGACGTCGTATGGCATTCGAATTATTAGCTGCAAAAGGATATAAAGAGGGTATGGTCCCTTATATCTCAAATCAATATGAAAAAGATGCAAAAGCGGAGGGAAGTAAGATTAAATCTTATGGTAAAGAAGTAGGTTTAGTTACAGATAAATTAGTACTTGAAAAAGTCTTTAATAATAGATATAGAACTTGGGTAGAATTCAAGAAGGATATGTATAAGGAAAGAGAAAATAAATTTAGTAAACTAAATAGAGTTAACTTTATTAATCCTAATACTCCATTGAGTCGTCAACGAAATGTATCGGTTACGGATATAAATGTACTAGATAGAATGATTGCCGAAGCGGTAAGAGGCGATGCAGAAGATGAAGTAGCAAAATTATATCCAGAAACAAATAGTAGGGTTCTTAAACTGAAAAAAGCAATATTTAAAGCGTATTTAGATCAAACTAAAGATTTTAGAACGTCTATATTTGAAAATAAATAATATATTCTTAGTGTAATATAGAAAAGGTATGGGAATTATTTTTCTCATACCTTTTCTTAGGAAGGAAACTTTGTGTAGTTGAATTTAGAAGTAATAGATTTAAATATAATAAATTATAGATTTTAAACAAAGTATAAGATAATATGATATAATATAACTGAAGAGATTAAAGGAGAATAGGGATATGATAAAAATTGAAGTATGTGCTAATAGTGTTCAGGATTGTTTGGTAGCTCAAAGTGAAGGTGCGGATAGAATAGAATTGATTAGTGCTAGCTACTTAGGGGGATTAACGCCTACTACCACAGTTTTAGATATGGTGTTAGAAAGTGGAGTAGAAATACCGATTATGGCAATGGTAAGGCCAAGAGGTGGAGGTTTTTGTTATTCTAGAATAGAAAAAGAGCAGATGTTCAGAGAGGCGAGAGAACTTTTAAAACATGGTGCTAATGGAATAGTTTTTGGATTTCTAACTGAAGATAGAAAGATAGATTGGATAGAAACAGAAAAGATGATAGAACTTTGTGATAGTTTTGGAGCTGAGAGTGTTTTTCATAGGGCGTTTGATTGTTCTAATGAACCTGAATATAATCTTCAGCGTTTAATAGGATTAGGTTGTACTAGGGTCCTAACAAGTGGATTAGGAGCTAATGTTAATAGAGGTACAAAACTTTTGAAATTTCTTCAGTCGAAATATGGGCAACATATAGAGATTCTCGCAGGAGCAGGGATATCAACGGATAATCTTGAAAAAATTATTAAGAAAACTGGTGTCACACAAATTCATGGAACTTTTAAGAAATATGGGATAGATGTTACGACAAATGCGGAAGATGTATCATATAGATATACAGAAAAAGGTGATTTTGAAGAAGTTGATCCTGTGGAATTGTCGAAGGCTATCGAAATAATTAGAAATATAAACAAAGGGGAAATAAATGTTTAGTAATATACATCATATAGCAATAATCGGAACTAATTATCAGAAGACAAAGGAGTTTTACGTAGATAAGTTAGGATTTGAGGTTATTAGTGAACATAATCGACCAGAGAAGAATGATATTATAATAAATGTAGGACAAGGGAATATAGTATTAGAAATATTTATTAAAGAAGATGCTCCGTTGAGACCTAAGATGCCAAGTCCAGAATACAGTGGACTAAGACATTTAGCTTTTAAAGTTGATGATGTAGAAGTGGTTCTGAAAAAATTTGATGAATTAGATATTCCTCATAAACAATTAAGATATGATGACTTCGATAATAAGAAAATGGCATTTTTCTTTGACCCAGATGGATTACCTTTAGAAATACATGAATAAAGAAAAAGAAAAAACTTAGGGAACTAGGTTTTTTCTTTTTCTTTTAATGATTAAACAGAAAAATCTATTGATTTTACAGACAATATATGTTTAAATAGAGAAATGTAATTAAAATAAACTTAAAAAAGGAGAGGAATAATGCAATTTAGAAAAAAAGCTGCTGTATCATTTGTAACAGCTACATTATTACTGACTAATCTACATGTAATGGATTTTAATAATTTACAGAAAAATTGGGTATATGCTGAAGAAAATGGAAAGGCTAATGCAGTATCTAATACTTCTGCACATACTTTTAAAGATGAGGATAAAGTTAAAATTATTGTTTCTTTAAAAGAGGACAAAGTAGATCCTAATTCGTTGAAAACTGAAGAAGGAAGAAAAGAACGTGAGAAAAGCACTAAAGAACCACGTGAAAAAGCACTAAAAGAAATTAAGGATAAAGGTGTTGATTATAAAGTTCTATTTGAATATGATACGCTTTTAAACGGATTTTCTCTAGAAACTTCATATGCTGATGCTAAAAAAATTCAAGCTATGGATTTTGTAAATAGTGTTGAAGTGAGTCTGTCTCTTATACACATCTCC
>CAMYEU010000129.1 GCA_947254465.1 uncultured Gemella sp.
CGAGATCCTGAGATGTCTCGTGGGCTCGGAGATGTGTATAAGAGACAGCAATAATTCTATTCCCAAAATCCTTCTTATGCTCAACACTTCCAAGTAAAGCTATATTATTACTTTCAGTGGCACAAGAAGTAAAAAATATACTATCTTCAGCTACTTGTAAGATAGATGCTACTTGTCCTCTGGCAGCTGAAAGAAGTTTGTTAGTTGTTTTTCCGAATTTATTAATACTAGCAGCGTTACCAAAATAAGAATTGTTAACTTCAACAAATGTATCCAGTACTTCTTTATACGGTTTAGTTGTAGCACAATTATCTAAATATATCATACTATCTACCTTTCTTTTTTTATTTTTCAATATATCTAATTCTAAAATAATTACATTTTAAACCACCTTAAAGTATATAACAAAATAGATATTTTATCAATTAAAGTGGCTATTGTAAATAAACAAATTCCATCATTGATACTATCTAAAAATCTATACACCTATGCTATAACTCAGAAAATAATTAAAAAAGAACAATTAGTAACTGCCTTATATTAGATAGCTACTAACCGCTCATTAATTTTTAAAAATTTTATTCTTTATACTCATTACCTACTACATCTTTAAGAATTTGATCCCATTTTGGTAAATTACGATCAATCCTTATTGCACGGTCACTATCAGTTCCAAGAATATTATGAGAACTTGTTGCAAAAATTACAACTTCTCCATCAACATAGAATTCATATGAAAATATTGTTTTAATACCACTATGTTTATCAATCCATGTTTTAATAAAGATATCTTGGCTATTAAATCTTATATTAGATCTAATTGAATACTTAACATCAATATCAGCATAATATAGATTGTAGTTTATTAATGAATCAATATCAATCCCTAATCCATTTAAATAATATTTTTTAGCCAAGTTCATCCAATCATAAACATACTTATTATCTAAGAATCCTGCCTGATTGAAGAATTTTTTTTCTAATTTGAATTTTATTGTTTTCTCGTACACTTTACTTCTCCTTCGCAATCAATTCAGAAATTTTCTCCATTAAAATTGCAGTAATTTCATCGTGACTCTTACCTTCTTCTTTTAATTCCGCTGCATCAATTTCATCGCCAATTACAATCTTAATACTAGAAAAAATTCTGAAATTTTTATTAGGTATAATTGCAAATGGAATAATTTTAGTTTTTGCTCGTGTCGCAATAAATGATGCACCATTATGAGATTCACCTAAATTTAAATCTTTAGAGTGTGAACGAGTCCCTTCAGGGAAAATCCCCACGACTTCACCTTCTCTAAGCAATTTAATACTATTATTAATTGCTACTCTATCAAACGTTCCTCGCTTAATCGGAATTGCTCCTGTAGCTTCTAAAGCCTGCTTCACAAAAATTATTTTAAATAATTCTTCTTTTGCTATAAAACGAATTTTCTTATCGAAAAATGCAGGAAATAATAACGGATCATGATTACTCAGATGATTACCTGAAATTACAACCCCTTTAGCATTCTCAATTTTTTCCTTATTTACAATAGTAACCTTGTAAAAAGTTTTGTAATATAGTGCCAATAACTTTCTAATAAAATTATACATAGTACTCTCCTAGTATTTTTCTATACTTTTAACTAATTCAGTCATTTTTCCAACAACTTCATCAATAGTCATGCTCGTCGTATCTAATAATGTTGCAGAATCTACCTTAACAAGTGGCGCGATATCTCTATTCTCATCTTGCCAATCGCGTGCTTTAATATCTTCTTTTACTTTTTCAAAGTCTACATTTGCAATACCTTGACGTTCGAAATCTAATACTCTTCTTCTAGCTCTTTCTTCAACTGACGCAGTTAAGAAAATTTTAACATCAGCGTTAGGAAGTACTACAGACGCAATATCTCTACCGTCCATAATAATATTATTAGTATTAGCTAGATTTCTTTGAGTATCAATTAAGAAATCTCTTATGGCTGGAGATTTAGCGAATAACGAAGTGTATTTTGATACTTCTGCAGTTCGAATTTTATCACTCACTTCCACATCATTAACATAAACGTATTGGATTCCGTCAACATACTCAACTCTGAATTCAGTTTTACTTAATAATTCTTTAATTTTTTCTTCTTCTAATTCATCTAATCCATTAGATAAGAAATTATACGTTAAAGCTCTATACATTGCACCAGTATCAACATAGTTAAATCCTAATGATTTTGCTACCATTTTTGTTATTGTACTTTTTCCTGATCCTGCTGGCCCATCTACGGCCACTGATACATATTTCATCATTTACCTCTCAGACAAATTTTTTCAATATATATTATAGCATAGAGTTGTTTTAAACACTAGATTAAAGTGAAAAAAGTTAATTTATCAGCTATAATTATTAAATAAAATTAATTAAAAAATATATTACACTACAAATAATTTTACATTGGGAGTGACTCAAAAATCGTGATTTCGGAGAAACAAGATTTTGTAGAGTCACCCCCGCACAGTTTATTAGATATCTAAAAAGCTTTTATAAAGCGAATTTAGATATCAATAAACCACTTGCATTGTACGTTAGAATTTTTAGTGCCAAAGGCACGTTAAAATTCTTACGTATAACGTATGCAAGGACACACCAAGAAGTGAGTCATAAGACGAAACTGATTGGATTGTGTCTACTGCTGAGGCTATGAGTTATCATATACACTTTGTTTAAGTTTAGGTCTATTGGATCAGCACCTTATTTCAATTTCAACCCAGCTAAAGCTGACAATGCATTATTTTCTAATTTTTCCTGCTTCATGTATTTTTTCATATCTACACGACTCGCCTTGTCTTTTTTACTAGATTTAATTCGTTTATCAACTTCTTTTTGTTTTAATGAATTACCACATCGACAACGATAAGTAGCATTTTCACCATTACCGAATAATGTCATTTTTTTATGGCAATTATCACAGCGCAGATTTGTTAATCTACTAATGACCTTACGATTACGACAAGTCGGACTAGAACATTTCAGCATCTTAGTACCTTTTTTATCTACTTCAAGCATAAAACTACCGCACTCTTCACATTTCTTACCACTTATGTTATCGTGTTTAAATCTATCTTCACTATCTTTAATTTCTGCAATACATGATTTCGTATAGTCTTTAACATCATTTAAAAACTTATCTTTTGAAAGTTTGTTCTTAGCAATATTATCTAATTGTTTCTCCCAGACTGCAGTCAGAGATGGACTCTTAAGATTTTTAGGTACTAAGTTTAGAAGTTGCTTCGCCTTATTAGTAGTTTTAATTCGACCATTATCTAGAACTAAATAATCATTCGTAAATAATTTTTCTAATATATCTGCTCGTGTAGCTACAGTACCAATACCATTAGTCTCTTTAAGAATTTTTCTCTCATTCTCATCATCAACAAACTCAAATGGATTCTCCATAGCATAAATTAGAGTACCTTCTGTATAATAACTAGGTGGGGTAGTTTGCTTTTTATTATAAACTAATGATTCCAATTTATGACTACCATTTTGAAGATTAATAGTTTTATTTTGCAATTCTTCTCTACTTAATTCTTTATACCCCTCTTGAATTACTTTTAATCCTTTGGCAGAAAATACTTTATTTTCAATATTAAACGAATACGTAGTCTCTTCGTATTTATACTCCGGTAATAAATTCTCTAAAAATCTCTTAGCTACCAAATTATATATTTTAGTCTCCATATCTGACATCGACATATAGTTAGGTCTTTGCTCAGTTGGGATAATAGCATGGTGATCGCTTACCTTTGCATTGTTAATAATCTTCTTAGTATTATAGTCTTTTACTTTAAGTAATTTTGCGGTAGTTTCTTTAAAATCTCCTCCAATTGCTTGAATACGATCTTTTAAAGTGTTTTTCATATCACTAGTTAAATATCTACTATCCGTTCTTGGGTAAGTCAATACCTTATGTCTTTCATATAGACTTTGAACAATGTTTAATGTTTGTTTCGGTGACATACCAAATAACGCACTAGCTGTTTGTTGAATATCCGTTAAATTGTATAAAGGTTTTGCTGATGATGTTTTAGATTTTTTCTGAACATCATTAAATTTAATTTCTTTATTAATATTCTTTTTAATGAATTGTTCTGCTTTTTCCAGATTAAATTCACTATTACCACAGCTAAACTTAACACCATCAATTTGTGCTTCAAAAGTATAATAGTCTTTTGGTTTGAATTGTTTAATCTTTTCTTCTCTCTCGAAAACCATCTGCAATGTTGGAGTTTGAACACGACCACAGTTAAGTGATGCATTATATTTTAACGTTAATGCTCTAGATGCATTTATTCCAACTAACCAGTCTGCATTAGCACGAGCTATACCTGAATAATATAATCCTAGGTATTCTTTCCCGTCTTTTAGGTTTCTAAATCCATCTTTAATCGCCTTATCTGTTACAGAAGAAATCCAAAGTCTTTTTACATTTTTATTGCATTTAGCCTTATCGATAATATAACGAGCAACAAGCTCCCCTTCACGACCTGCATCAGTCGCAATGATAACTTCGTTAACATCTTTCCTATTCAAAGCATTTTCTACGACTTTATACTGTTTAAAAGTTTTCTTAATTATTTCTGTTTTCATAAACTTTGGAATCATCGGTAAATTCTCTAAATTTACATTGTTAAATTCCTTATATTTATCAGGTGTTTGAAGGGTTATTAAATGACCTAATGCCCAAGTAACTACATACTTATCCCCTTCAAGACAACCATTTTTATTATTTTTCGCTCCAAGATTCCTCGCAATGTCACGAGCAACCGAAGGTTTTTCACAAAGTACTACACTTTTCATCAATAAATTCCTCACATATATATTCTTTACTTCATTAATTATTATAATAGAAATAGTATATAATAACTAGTACTTAATCAAATTTAAGTTTCATTTTATTTTCTTACTTAATTTATTTTATACATAAACATCCCTTTTATATATTCGATTATTATTTTATTTTTCAATACAAATATTCCAATCTTTTCATCTTTCACCTTGAACTTATATTTAAATTAAGGTATTCTAGTATTGACTAAGAACTACGCCTGTCTCTTATACACATCTGACGCTGCCGACGATATGCAGTGTGTA
>CAMYEU010000130.1 GCA_947254465.1 uncultured Gemella sp.
TGCTTAGCTTTAAACTTCATGATGCTTCTAAAATTGATAAATTTTTACGTTCGTTAAAAGTAGCAACTTTCGCTGAAAGTTTAGGTGGAGTAGAAACATTAGTTACTTATCCTACAACTCAAACACATTTCGATATTCCAGAAGAATTACGTCTTTCTTACGGATTAACACCAGATTTATTAAGAATATCTGTATGTGTTGAAGATATTGAAGATTTATTAGAAGATTTTGCACAAGCTTTAGAAGTATAGAAGACAGAAATAATGAGTAGAGTAGAAGAATTTGTAAATAAGTATTATGTTGAAAGAAGAAATACAAATAGTTTAAAATGGGATGCTTTAGAAGAAAGATTTGGAGATAAAGATTTACTTGCTATGTGGGTAGCTGATATGGAATTTAAAACTCCAGAGAGTATAAGAGAAGCGCTGATTGAACGTGTAAATCATGGGGTTTTCGGTTATACTAAGTTACCTGAAAGTTATTACGATGAATATAAAAAATGGCAAAAACAAAAGTATGATGTCAATGTGGAAAAACAGTGGATAAGATTTGCTCCTGGTATCGTTCAAGCAATTTTATGGGTGATTCACGCATATACAAAAAAAGAAGATTCAGTTATAATTATGCCACCTGTGTATTATCCATTTGCTAATTCTATTAGAAATAGTGGTAGAAATTTGGTTGAAGCACCGTTACTTGAGAAAAATGGTGGGTTTAAAATAGATTTTGATACATTTGAAAAAGAAATTCGTGATAATAATGTAAAATTATATATTCATTGTTCACCGCATAATCCAGTGGGTAGAGTGTGGACATTAGAAGAACAAAAACGAGTATTTGAAATTTGTGAGAAGTACAATGTGTTTGTATTATCTGATGAAATTCATCAAGACTTCACATATGAGAATCATAAACAAATTTCGGCGTTAGCGTTAGAAGATGGGAAATATAATCATCGTCTTATCGTTGCCAACTCAGGATCTAAAACCTTTAACCTTGCATCATTAGTTCATGCTACTATATTAATCCCTGATGATGCTGTTAGAAAAGTCTTTGACACGTATAAAAAAGAAAACTTAGAAGCGGAACCAAGTCTGTTAGGACAAATTGCTTTAGAAGCAGGATATAGGGAAGGTCGTGAATGGCTTGAAGGATTGAAGGAAACCGTACAGTATAATTATAATCTACTTCGTGAAACTCTAGCAGAAAAAGTACCTGAAATTAAAGTTTATCCGCTAGAAGGAACGTATTTAGCATTTGTTAATTTAGAGAAAGTTCTAAATGGAAAAACAACAAAAGAATTCATACAAGATGAGTGCGGTTTAGCGATTGATTTTGGTCACTGGTTTGGCAAAGGTTATAATAAATATATTAGAATAAATCTAGCGACTAGCCCGGATAATGTAAAAGAGGCTATTGATAGAATTGTAAAAAATTGTAACTAGTAGAATTAATAAGAAGGAAGAACTTAGAGAGGATTTCTGGGTTCTTCTTTCTTATTAAGTAATAAAAAAAACTACTCAGAAGTCTGAGTAGTTAATAAAATTATTTAGCTAGGTTTGATTTATATCTAGCAGCTGCGTTTTTGTGGATTAAGTTAGTTTTAGCAGCTTTATCGATTTTTTTGTAAGCAAGGTTTACTAACTCTGCAGCGTTAGCAGCACCTTCAGATTTAGCTACTTTAGCTTTTTTAATAGCTGTACGCATTTCAGATTTTTTAGCTGTGTTAGCAGCATTAGTTTTAGCATCTTTTCTTACGCTTAATACTGATGATTTAATGTTTGGCATTCGATTCACCTCCTGGTCCTTATTTTTATTACTAAGAAATATTAATTAATATTCTTAATTACAATGAATTAAGTGTTGTTAGATACAACTACCTCATTTTAACATATTAAAATTGTAAATGCAAGGCATTTTTATAATTTTTTTAGTAATAGATAATTTTTTTATATTTTTTTAGATTTTTATTGACTAATGTCTATAATATGTGTTAGTATATATGACGTTGATATTTAATTTTACATAGGTAAGGTTATTTGTCTTCTGACTTTATTATAATAAAAGATGTTTGAGAGATCCATCTATAAAAAAAACTTGAAGTACTGGTTTCTCAAAATCAGTGCTTCTTTATTTTCTCTTAAACAAGACAAGGAGATATAAAATGAAAAATAATACAGTTAAAGTATTAACTATCCAAGCATTAATAGCAGCTATATATGTTGTTTTAACAGTTGCTATTGCACCATTTTCATACGGTGCTATTCAATTACGTATTAGTGAATCACTATCTCAATTAGTGGTATTTAGTAAAAAATATTGGTTCCCTATAACTTTAGGAGTAGCAATAGCAAATATTTTTAGTCCACTTGGTATTGTAGATGTGTTCTTCGGAACATTAGGAACAGGTTTAGCGTTAGCTATCAGTGTTTTTGTATTTAAATTTGTGAAAAATAGAATCGCTAGACACATCATTAATATCGTTTTATACTTAGTGATTTGTATGCCTATTATTGCATATGAAATTACTATCTTTAGTGGTGACAACTCTGCAAGAGTACCATTCGAATTTGAGGCTTTCACAGCAATTTATGGATCACTTTTATTATCACAAATTGTCGTAATGGTAATTGGTATTGTTATTACAGAAGCTTTAAATAAAGCTATTGATCTTAAAAAAGTTTTTGAATAATATATTTTAAAATCGTTAGAAATTTTTTCTAGCGATTTTTTTATTTTAGTATTGACTATTACGCTACGTGATAGTATATAATAAGAATATCACTAGTGAGATACTATATAAATAAAGAGGGAAAAGATGAAAATAAATGAGGTAGTAAAACTTACAGGGGTAAGTGCAAGAACATTACAATATTATGATGAGATTGGATTATTAATTCCGAAGAAACTAGATAATGGTTATAGAGATTATACTGATGAGAATCTAGAAAAACTTCAAAAGATTCTATTTTACAGATTTCTAAAGTTCAAGTTAAATGATATAAAAGAATTACTGAAAGAAGATGTTGATAATTTAAAAATACTTGAGCAACAGCGAGAATTAATAGTAAAAGAAAAAGAAAAGTTTGAAATAATTTTACATAATATAGAAAAAACAATAAAAACATATAAAGGAGAAGAAATAATGACTATAGAAGAAAAATTTAATGGATTTAAAAAAGAAGATTTAAATAAGTATGAAAATCAAGCTATAGAAAAATATGGAAAAGAAACAATAGAAGATTCTAAAAAAAGACAGAGTGGTAAAGAGGATGTAGTAGCTGAGCAGTTTAACGAAGTATTCCGTTCGATGGCAGAATATAAAAAAGATGGAATTAGTATAGAAGAAAGTAAAGTTCAATCTAGAGTAGAGGATCTTTATAATCATATGAACCAGTATGCTTTTGATTGTAGTGTAGAAGTATTTTCTTATATAGGAAAAGGTTATGTGCATAATCCAGAATTCAAAAGTAATATAGATAAATTTGGAGAAGGAGTAGCTGAGTATACTTCTAAAGCTATAGAGGTATATTGCAGTAGTAGATTAAATAAGTAATTAGCTCTAGAAAAAAATAAATTAATATTCTTTTGAATTTTTTTAAAAAAACTATTGACAAATAAAATTATATATATTAGAATGAATAAGTCAGTTGAAAATGTACCGTAGACAGTAGGGGGAGAAATCCTTAATTAACCTACCGAGGACAAAATTCGAAAAGAAACTTATGTGCCTTTTTGTATGTTCTCGCATGCAAGAAGGTTTTTTTAATGGTACTGAAATTGATAAATCTACTTAGGAGGAAGTTCAATGTCAAAAGCTATTGAGAGAAAACAAGAGTTAGTAAATCAAATCGCAGAAGAAATTAAAGCAAGTTCTTCAGTTGTTATCGCTGACTACCGTGGATTAAACGTTGCGGAAGTAACAGAATTACGTAACAACATGCGTAACGAAGGTTTAACTTTTAAAGTTTATAAAAACTCATTAGTTCGTCGTGCGATGGAGCAAGCAGGAATTGAAGGATTAGACGAAGTTCTAACTGGACCAAATGCTTTTGCTTTCTCAACAGACGATGCTGTAGCTCCTGCTAGAGTTTTAAACGATTTCGCTAAAGAACACGAAAACTTAGAACTAAAAGCTGGTGTTATAGAAGGAAAAGTTGCAGATCAAGCTGAAATTAAAGCTATCGCTACATTACCAAGTCGCGAAGGATTACTTTCAATGTTACTATCTGTATTAACAGCGCCAATGCGCAATACTGCTTTAGCTGTTAAAGCTGTTGCAGACCAAAAAGCTGAACAAGAAGCTTAATAAATAAAAAAATACTAAAAACATATAATTTAAAAATCGGAGGAAATTTATAATGACTAAAGAACAAATTTTAGACGCTATCAAAGAAATGTCAGTTTTAGAATTAAACGACTTAGTAAAAGCAATTGAAGAAGAATTCGGAGTAACTGCTGCTGCACCTGTAGCTGTAGTTGGTGGAGCTGCTGCTGGAGCTGCTGAAGAAAAAACTGAATTTGACGTAGTTTTAGCTAACGCTGGAGACTCAAAAATTAAAGTAATCAAAGTTGTTCGTGAAATCACTGGAGACGGACTAAAAGAAGCTAAAGAAAAAGTTGATGGTGCGCCAGCAACACTTAAAGAAGGAGTTTCTAAAGAAGAAGCTGAAGAAATCAAAGCTAAATTAGAAGAAGTTGGAGCAACTGTAGAAGTTAAATAATTTCTATTCTAAGTAGATAAAAAGATAGATGTAAATAAACAATAATATTCTATTTGAGAATATTTGATACGATGATAATAACAAAAATAGTATATCTCAAGTGTCTAGCTATGGGATATACTATTTTCTTTCATTTTAAGAGGTGTCTTTATTATGGAACATTATTATACAAATAATCCGACGACAGAAAGTCGTGAAAAAATTATCAACTCAATAATAGCGGATGAGAATTTGAAATTTTATACAGATAATGGAGTATTTTCTAAAGAGAGTGTAGATTTTGGAACTAAAACAATGTTAGAAAGTTTCACTAC
>CAMYEU010000131.1 GCA_947254465.1 uncultured Gemella sp.
ATGCATAACTCTGTCAGTTTTTCAAATCTAATAATTGGTGTTTACATGTGTGTATTATCAAAATACAGTTCTAACAAAGATATAGCGGTAAATTTAACGATGTTTGGGAAAAACATAAACAATAAAAAAGCATTAAATTTAATAGGTGAATTTAGCAATATTGCTTTAATAGAATATGATTCGAAAGAAAAAGATATAATAAAATCTTCAAAAAATATTCAAGAGCAAGTTATTCAAGCTTTGAATTATAGACTATATGATGGCATTAATATAATAAGGAAACTGAAAAATGGAGTAGAATACTATCCTGTGGTTGTGACAAGTATGCTAGGAGTAGATTATCAATCAATTTATAAAGGATTCGCTGAAGTTTATTGCATAAGTCAAACTCCTCAAGTAATTTTAGATCATCACATAAGAGAAATAGATGGTTGTTTAGCTATCTCGTTTGACTATGTAGTCGAATTATTTAGCGATTCTCAAATTCATAGATTATTGGAAGAGTATAAATTAATGTTAGAAGGATTAATCTAGGGGGGAATATGGTAAACAAAAATAATGTAACAAACATACCAATAAATGAAGAAATGAATTGTTCTACATTAGAATTTAAAAGCAATGAAAAATATAAACTTGGAATCTCATTTAGTATTAATAGCTTTAATAACAAAGTTATAAAGAGTTCAATTTTAAATGATAATTTAGAATATAATTTTGATACCATTGAACACGAAAGGATGAAAGCGGTAAAAAGCTTTATTTTAGAGATTTTAACAGATTTGAAAGATGAAAAATTAATAATAGATAAAAACAATAGACCTATAATTAATAAGTGGACTGAATACATTAAAGATTTTAAAGACTATGGGAAAGAAAGCGTGGAAACGAATGAGTTATACAAGTTTTTAATATCTAACAAAGGTACATTTATCAAAATGCTTCAAGATTATAACAATAGATATTTATTATTAGAAGATGAGAAATTATCTCCAAATGCTATAAGCCTTCATAGCAAAGAAAGTGAGTTAATATTAAAGCATATAGAAGATATTATATTGCAAGAAAAGAATGGTGCAAGTATCGCAATAATTGACTCTCATGAACTGTTTAAAATTCTTTCGGAAAGGCTACCAAATGAATTTGAGTGTTATTATGTTAGATTAAGCGAAGTATTAAATGATACGAAATATAACTTGGAGGATAAATATATAAATATAACTTCAATAAGTGGGGATAAGGTTTCAAAGTATGATTATATAATAATGTTAAACAATATTCATAATTATGAAGAGCCAGAGACTGTGATATGTTTTTTAGAAAAACTTTTAAAAAAAGGCGGAAAATTAATTACTTCTGATTTTGATAAAATGAATTCTATGGCATTGTTATTTGGGATTTTCTATAATTTAAACAATCTTGATATTAAGAATGATGTTAGAAATGAATTTTTTTATAAGAGAGAACATATTTTGACAATATTTCAAAAAATATTTACGGAAACTAAACTTAATGTAATAGGGGAACATCACTCGTATTTACTAGAAGGATTCTGTAACTATGATTATAAGAAAATAATAACAGATATATCAAAAGACATAAATTTAGAGATGGAAGATATATCAATATTATGTAATGACATAGATGTAGAACAAATAATGCATATTTGTTCTTGCTCTGCACAACTTAAAAAAAATGAGTTGATTAATAAAGATGAAGAATTTTTAACTGCTTATGATCATGAAAAAAAGTTAAAGGAGATATGGGAGCTAAATTTAAAAAATACAAATCTTGATTTATACAATAAAAATTATTTTGAATTGGGAGGAGATAGTTTATCTGCCACCAAGTTATTAATAGAAATTAATGATGCATTTAATTGTAACATAAGTATGAAAGATATTTTTGAGAACTTGATATTTGAAGATATGTTGGAATTAATTAATAGATTGGCAGACAGCCAGGAAAGTGTAATTTATGGTGAAATATGATAGGAGTGATAGGAAGTAAAGGAAATATAGGAAATGAATGTGTGAATCTTTTAAAAAAATATGAAAAAATGCCATTTAAAGTAGGCAATAGGTCTCCAGACCTAGATTCAGATAGGTTTTATATGAGTGAACAAGTTGATATAAATAATGAGGAATCTTGTATAAAATTCCTAAAAGATTGTAGGTGTGTAATTAATTGTACATCTGTAAGAGAGATGGGAACACTATTATCTATTGCGAAAAAAACGCATACTAATGTTATTGATGTCCATCGTGACGATAAAATATATTATAGTAAAGAAAATATAGTTTATACAAATGTTGGTGTTTCTCCTGGACTGACTGAAGCAATACCTGCATTTTGTAAAATGAAATTTGGAGAAATAGAACGTTTAAAATTAATGCATATTGTAAATGATAAATTTTCGTATGAAGGTGCAAAAGAATATTTAGAATACACTTTTGGAAATGAAATATCACCAATGACATCAATAAAAAATTGTACAGTAGTTCCCAATAAATGTCTAGATACTAATATAACTATGGGAGATGAAAGCTATAAAAAACTTATTTATACTGATGACACTGTCAAAAGAATATGTTCTATACTAAACATACAAAATGCGGAGTTTTCTATATGTTTTATTAATGGACAAGTATACCAATTGTTGAAGTCAATCAAAAATATAGATATTGATATTAATGAATTGTCTAAAAATTTAGTTATAGCATCTATGCTTGACACAGAGATTTTGCCTGCCAAGGAGGAATTTGTTGTTTATGTGACAACAAAGACAAATAAGCAATATACTGTTTTATTAAAAAGCACTTCAGCTAGCAAATTAACTGCAACAGCAGCGATAGCGATGAGTATTTTTTCGTTAAAAGAAAACAGAACAGGAGTCTTTAAGATGTATGAAACTAACATGTTAATGGAAATGTTTGATATCATGAAAACTATTGACAAATCACTATTTTTCAAAATATATGATGGCATATTAGAAAATATAGATTTTAAAGATTCAGGAGTTATTGAGTAAAGGAAAAGGAGGTTTTATGGATAATTATCAATCAATAGTTGATGAATTACTAGGTTTAGGAATTGAGTTATACTTAGAAGACGATAAACTCAAGTATAAATCCTTAAGAGGGAAACCTAGTTTAGATGAAATACAGAAAATAAGTAAACATAAGGAAGGTATAAAAGAATATCTTAGAAATGTAGAAGAGCATATAAAAAATAAGGAACAGCCTTTTCCGTTGTCTCCAATTCAATCTGCATATCTAATTGGAAGAAGTGACATTTATCAGTATGGAGGTGTATCTTGTCATATATATCAGGAGATAGAATATTCAAGATTAAATAAAGATAGAGTCGAAAAAATATGGAATTTACTTATAAAAAAACATGGAATGTTAAGAGCTGTGATTTTTCAATCTGGTTTTCAACAAATATTGGAAAAAGTTAGTGATTATAATATTATTGTCGGTTCAAGGGATTATATAAGGAATAATCTTGAATGCAAACAGTATGAAATAGGTTCTTGGCCAATGTTTGATATAGGCTTATCTAGCGATGGTAATAATTCAGTTTTACACATATCAATAGATTTCATTATCTCAGATTGGTCAGGGATTATGCAGTTGCTTTCAGAATTTGAAGATTATTATTTTAATAAAGCCTTAGAAGAATATTCTGAAGAAAAGTATACTTTTAGAAATTACAGAATTGATGAAATAAAGAATGCTTTAAGAGTGGATTCAAAAAAAAGTCAATTGTTTTGGCAAAGAAAACTGAATAAAATTTATGAATCACCAATTTTACCAACAAAAAGTGATTACTATTTAAAAAAACACGAATTAAATAGATTTAAAAGATTACATTTCATGCTTAGCAAAACTCAATGGAATTCAATTAGAAAAATATCCCAAAATGTTGGAGTCACACCAACTGCTACAATAATGGCGGCATATGCTGTAACACTAAAAAAATATAGTATAAATAAAAACATGACTATAAATATGACAAACTTTAGCAAGACTAACTACAACGAATATACTAAAAAACTTATAGGAGATTTCACTAATACTCTATTAATATCTATTAAAGATAATATGAAAGATGGGTTTATTAATTATACAAGAAATTTGAATAATATACTTTTTGAGGCATTGGATAATAAAAGTTATTCTGGTGTTGATGTAATAAGGGATCTTTCAAATATGAAGCATAAAGAAATCTTAATGCCATATGTTTTTACAAGTGCTATAGGGTTGCCTAAAATAGACTTTATTGGAAAATTTGATTATGGTATATCTCAGAGTCCTCAGGTATTTATAGATTGTCAATGTAGTGAGTTCGGTGATGGCTTGCAAATTAATTGGGACATACGTGAAGGCGTATTTGATGAAAGATTAATAGAAGAAATGTTTTATGATTTTAAGTCTTTAGTAGTTAAATTATCACAGAACACTGAGAATTGGCACAAAGATGAAAAAGCACTCGTTAATTATAACACCAGATTGACAAAATATGATATTCTTGGATTGGATGGGAATTATTGCCCTAGATTATGTGTAGGTAAAATTGAGAGACACGATAATACTTTTGATGAATTTACAGGAAAGTATGGATGGGAAAATTTTTCTGGAGAAATAATTTGTAGTGATAGCATAGATGAAAAAAGCCTATATTATTCTTATATATTAAGTGAAATAGAAACATATCTTCTATCGCTGGATGAAGTTTTCAATGTGAAAATTGATTTTGAAAATAGAAACCTAAAGAAGCCTAAAATAGCTATTTATTTAAAAGTAAGGTTTATGTTTATAAAAACAAATTTATGGACAATAAATGGTTGCTAGTCAGTTCAGATTGTA
>CAMYEU010000132.1 GCA_947254465.1 uncultured Gemella sp.
AAAAGGTCCGACATTGTCAGACCTTAAATTTTTAATTTATTATTTTTTTAATAAATCACGGATTTCTTTAAGAAGTTCTTCTTTAGGATCAACTGTTGGAGTTTCAGCTTCAGCATCTGCTTCCGCTTTAGTAACCTTGTCTTTAGCAGTGTTAATTGCTTTAACGAAGATGAAGATTGCGATTGCTGTAATTAAGAAATCGATAGTGATTTGAATGAAGTTACCGTATTTGATACCTTCCCAAGCTAAGTTTGTGAAATCAGGTTTAGCTGGGAATATAAGAGCGATAAGTGGCATCATAATGTCAGTTACTAATGAACTAACGATTTTACCGAAAGCGGCCCCCATGATAACCCCGATAGCTAGGTCTAATACGTTTCCTTTAAATGCAAATTTTTTAAATTCGTTTAACATAAAAAATAATCTCCTTTCAAAATTTCATACTTGAGTATAATATATCAAAATTGATATAAAATCAAGTATAAAGATTATAATTTTTTAAAATAATCCGAGAAAACGTATTCTAATCTTAATTGTCGTATTATTTAGATATATTTTTTATAAATTGTTTATATTTTTTTTAAAACAATATATGTATTTGTAAGTAAAATATACTGTATTTGTAATTAGTATATAAATTACCGAATAAACAAGATAACTAACCGAATATACATTATCTATAGATTTTTAAATATTTATTATATAAAATATAATTATGAAAGGAGATAAAGAGATGAAAGTTGAATTAAATATAGATAAGAAATTTGGAAAAACAATTGTTACTATATCAACAAATAAAGTGAATGATGAGATTCAAAACTTAGTGAATTATATAGAAAATAAGGAAGATTACTTTATAGGAATTTTAGATGGAAAAGTACGTTTATTAAATACGGAGGATATTATAAGGGTATATGTTGAAGATAGAAAAGTATATGTAGTTACAGTTGAAGGCAGATTTATTGTTAGAAAAAAATTATATGAAGTGCAGAATACATTAACTAAGGATTTTATAAAAATATCTCAAAGTGAAATAGCTAATGTTAAATATATTCATAGCTTAGATTTAGGATTGAGAGGAACAATAGTAATAAAGTATAAAAATTCAGATGTAAGTTATGTATCACGTAGGATGTTAAAAGAATTTAAGATGAAATTAGGATTATAGGAGGTATTAAAATGAAATTATTTCAAAAAATTGTAATATTTATGTTGTTAGGGATAGGAGCAGGGAATGTTATTAATCTGATATTTGGTATTTTGTGTGGTCAGTTTTATCCTGGTATGCCATTGTATATCCAGAGTTTTGATAATCTAAATATGGCAGTATTAATTCAAACCTTAGTATATGCTATTTTAGGCTTATTACAAGGATTAGCTGGTAAAGTATTTCAAAGTAAGTTAAATGATAATATAGTAATAGTATTTGTATCACATTATTTTCTTATTATGTTACCACTTGTGTTAGCGGGCTATTATTTGAAATGGTTTAGTAGTCTTACTACTTTAATTTTAATGCTGATTACAGCTACTGTGGTTTATATTTTAATAGGAATAGTTCGATATTTTAGTATTAGAAATAGTATAAGTGAGATAAATATAAAATTAAGAGATAATAGATAAGATTTCGCTAGTAACAAAGGAGGAGCAACACAAATTAATGATTTTGTGTTGCTCCTATGAATTTTTAGATTAATTATATAATATTTTTTAAGCATATTTTTCACCAAAAAATGTTGTTAATTTTTTGATGAATTAAATTATTATTTTATTACAATTAAAATATTATTTTTTTTCTTCAACTTTATCCTTCTTTAAAAATTTGTTAAGTAAATTAGAAGCTTTAGCTTTATTTTCTTCAACTTTTTCAGAAAGATTTTCGATTTTTTCATCAGTACTTTTCTTGAATCCAGTAACATTAGATTTCATATTATCTACTGAAGATTGTAATCCATTGATAGATGTTGCTAATCCTTCTGCTGAATTAAATAGCGGATCTAATTTTTCAGATTTTACTTGTAAGTCTTCAGCTAGGATGTTTGTGTTTTGCAATAAAATATTAGTTTCTGCCATGATTGGCTCTAAGTTTCCTTCTACTTTTTTAACTGTTTCATTTAAGTCTTTAGCAAGATTCAATGCATCTTCTGCAATGTTTGTCATATCTTCTACACACTCAGTAGCAACAGTAATAGATCTTCTAACAGTCCCAAGTGTAATAGCTGCACTTATACACAGAATTAAAACACCTACACCTGCTAAAAAGATTCCAGCATATGCTAAAATTAACCAGTTTATATCTAACATAAAATTTTCCTCCTTGGATTGGTATAATCAATTGTATTTTAAGTTTTTTCTAAATATAACTGATTATTTTGATTTTTGTTCTATAAATTTTTGACAAAGTTTATTGATATTTCCTGCTCCCATGAATAGGAATACACTATTATCAAAGTTTAGTTTATCGAAATCTTCTTCACTATTGATAATTTGAGCCCCTTTAGTAACCTTTTGAAGATCTTCTATACCTACTATTTTTTCTTTTTCACGAACAGAAGCGAAGATTGGGCAAAGAAATACTTTATCTGCTGTTTCTAAGCTTTCAGCAAATTCGTTTAAGAATTTAGCTGTACGCGTATATGTATGAGGTTGAAAAATCGCTATAACTTCTTTATCTGCATATTTTCTACGTGCGCTATTTATCGTAGCTTTAATTTCACTAGGATGATGAGCATAATCATCTACAACTACACTATTTCCTATTTTATGTTCACTAAATCTTCTTTCCGCAGGTTTATACTGACTAAGAGATTCTTGAATTTTTTCTATACTAATTCCATTTATATCAGCTAAAGCAATAGCGGATGTTGCATTAGAAATATCGTGTAATCCAAATACTGCCATAGTAAATGTTCCTAATAATTCAGAATTTTTATAGACGTCGAATTTACTGTGTTCTGATGTAGTTTGAACATTTTTTATTTGGTAATCATTTCCTTCATTGAAACCATATCTAATTGTTTTTGCAGTAGTTGGTTTAAGCTGAGAAGCTAAGCGATCATCTCCACAAATCACTACAGTATCTTTTACTTGATTCACAAAGCTTTGGAATGCATCAAACATATCGTGTTCATCATTGAAATAATCAGGATGATCAAAGTCGATATTAGTAACGATAGCATAATTTGGGTGATACGCCAGGAAATGTCTGTAGTATTCGCAAGCTTCAGCTATCATATACTCTGAATTTTTTTCACCGTGACCAGTTCCATCTCCAATTAAGTATGATGTAACATGATTGTGTTTGAAAATATTACTTGTCATTGTAGTTGTAGTAGTTTTCCCGTGTGCACCTGTTATTGCAATTGAAGGAATATCAGAAAGAAGTTTACCAAGGAATTGAGAGTAAGTGTAAGTAGTTAAACCTAATTCTTTAGCTCTTCTGTATTCAATATGTGTTTCATCGAAGGCATTCCCTAAAATTACTTCATAACCTTCTTTAATATTTTCTTCTCCATAGTAGTACATTGGGATGTTTCTTTGTTCTAATTTTTCTTGTGTAAAAAAGTATGTTTCCTCATCTGAACCTTGCACTTCATTCCCCATATCATAAGCGATTTGTGCAAGAGAACTCATTCCGGAACCTTTTATACCTATAAAATGATATTTACTCATTATACTATCTCCTAAGTTTTCATTAATAAAATAAAAAAAATTCTTTAATATTTTTTTCATAAGCAATTCAATTTTACACTAAAACTGATAAAAATTCAATAAATAGGAGTTTTTTTATAGTAGGCTATTTTCAAATATTAATTCCCAAAGTAAATTCCAGTTCAAACAAAAAACTGGAATTTAACTTGAAACTAATTTTTAATTAAGTATAATTCCTCTTTTTTATTTTGATTCCTTTAAAAAACTCCCAAAGTAAAGCTTCCTTGTTTTATACCGGAACTTACCTTGGGAATATTTTTATTGTTATTTTCCTTTTTTCCCAAGGTAAATTCCACTTTAATTTCTTATTGGAATTTACTTTGGGAATTTACCAAAATCTTGTTTTTTCAAAATCGTAATTTTTTAGTTACTGCCTTTAAAGTTTTTTATACACTAATTGATTATTTAAAAAGTTTACGTCTGACTACAAGTCCGATAAGACAGATTAAGCTTAATCCTAATGCAGCAGTGCTAGAAGAATTCATACCTGTGCTTGCTAATTTTTCAGATTTAGCTTTTGCAGGTTTAGCTTCTTCAGTTTTTTCAGAGAGTTGAGTAACAGCAGGTGTTTGACCAAAATCTATATTTTGAGTAGCTGAAGCTCCACCAACTAATCCAAGGTTTTGATTAGGATCTACTATTTCACCAGCAGTTCCGCCTTGCTCACTACCAGGAGCAGTTCCCTCTAAGTGGGGTTGAGGTTCTGGGGTAACAGGACCTGTATATTCTGGTACTTCATTTACTGCAGAAAGATTTTGAGTTAGTAAATCGAATGCTTTTTCTAAGTCTGCTAATCTGTCTTTTAATCCATTGATATAATAATCTTCAGCACCGTTTTCTTCACCATCTTTTATTTGATTTTTTATGTTAACAAGTTCATCTAATATTTTCTTGATTTCAGGTTGTTTAGCTTTGAATGTAGGAAGTTCGTTAACAGCAGCCTCAACAGCGTTAACGCCACCTTTGAATTCTGGAACTTCTGGTTGTACAAGTGGATCTCCGTTAGATGTTTCAGGTTTTGTTGGTTTTGGAGTTTCTCCTTCTGGTTTATCAGGAACAGTTGGAGGTGTTGTATCGTTTACTCCACCAGTGAATTCAGGAACTTCATTAACAGGGGCATCTTGACCATTAGAAGCAGCAGGTCC
>CAMYEU010000133.1 GCA_947254465.1 uncultured Gemella sp.
TCCTGAGATGTCTCGTGGGCTCGGAGATGTGTATAAGAGACAGGTTTAGGCTTCTCACCATGCTTAAGGACATAAATAACCATCTGATCTTTTACTTTTTGACTCAAATTCAAAGTAGAAGTATCAGCATCCTCCAAAAGTCCACCGGCTTCTTCTATTAAATCTTTTACCCTTTTATCTTTTGTCGTTTCAAATACCCCAGGATGTTTTACTGCACCTTTCACATCAACAAAAATCTTTTCATCGTGTCTATTTTCAGCTTTTTCATACTTATTATTAGTCTCATTACTAGTATTAGAAAAACTAACACCACTATAATCTTCTGTCTTATTTTGATTAAAATAAAATAAACCCCCGATTATTAAAACAAGACTACACACAAATGCCAAAATAATAGATTTAACATTTTGTCTAAAAAATAATACGACATCTTCCTTTTTAATATTCATATGCCTCTCCCCCTAGTACTAATATTATATCATTAAATTTATTATATTAATACTGAAAACATAATTATAGTACATTATTTATAATTCATGTATTTTATGTTATACTGATAAAAAATCACAAAATTCAATCGAATAATTAATTTTTTTTAAAAACAAGGAGAAACATTATGGCTAATGAAATGAATTTATTAAACTGGACATTTTTTAGAGAAGTTGCTATTCCTCAAGATATAGTAAACTTATTAATAAACGGTGAACAACCTGTCGCAGCTTTCGCAACGATAAGAGATGTTGCTGTATTTACAGACAAAAGACTTATTGTAAAAGATGCACAAGGAATTACAGGGAAAAAAGTAGAAATCTATTCACTACCGTACTCTTCAATACTAATGTGGTCAACTGAAAATGCAGGTAAAATCTTTGATTTGAATGCTGAAGTAGAACTTTGGACTAAAGTTGGAAAAATCAAAATTAACCTTAAAAAAGATATCGATATTCGTAGATTTGATACATTACTAGCTCAATATATACTATAGTCTTATACCTTAGAAATAAAAACTAAAAATCCTAAAAATTAGAGATTTCCTCTAACTTTTAGGATTTTATTAAATATTAAAGTTGAAGTTTTTTTCCATCTTTATATACTTCATCGATAATTGCTCCACCTAGACAAACATCTCCATCATAGAAAACAACCGCTTGTCCTGGAGTAACAGCACGCACTGGTTCTTTATAGACAACTTTTACTTTGTTATCTTCTAATACTTCTACTTCTACTTCAGTATCTGGTTGACGATATCTGAATTTTGCAGTACATGTGAATTTATTAGGTTGTGGATTTTTCGTTGTGAATGATAATGAACTAGCTAGTAAACTATCTGAATAAAGTTTTTCATTATGGAATCCTTGACAAACATACAATATATTATTTTCAAGGTCTTTACCACATGCAAACCATGCTTCACCTTCTGTATCTTTAGTTCCACCAATACCTAGTCCGTGACGTTGACCGATTGTATAATGCATTAAACCAATGTGTTCTCCACGGACATTACCATCTAAGTCCACCATTTTACCACTTTGAGCTGGTAGGTATTGAGATAAAAATTCTCTAAAGTTTTTCTCACCGATGAAACAAATACCAGTTGAGTCTTTTTTCTTCGCTGTCGCAAGACCCGCTTCTTCTGCAATCTTACGAACATCTTTTTTCTCAAGTTCTCCTACAGGGAATAGGATATTTTTGATTTGATGTTGTTTTAATTGAGATAAGAAGTACGTTTGATCTTTATTATTATCAACACCACGTAACATTAAACGTTCTCCATCAACATCTTTAACTCGTGCATAGTGCCCTGTTGCTACATAATCCGCACCTAAATCTTCTGCATATTCTAAGAAAACTTTAAATTTAATTTCTTTATTACACATAATATCTGGATTAGGTGTACGACCTTTTTTGTATTCATCTAAAAAGTAAGTGAATACTTTATCCCAGTATTCTTTTTCAAAGTTTATTGAGTAATAAGGTATATCTAATTGTTCGCATACTTTAATTACATCTTCGTAATCTTTTTCTGCAAGACAAACGCCTCTGTCATCTTTTTCTTCCCAGTTTTTCATGAAAACCCCGATAACATCATATCCTTGTTGTTTTAGAAGATATGCTGTTACTGATGAATCAACTCCACCACTCATTCCAACTACTACTTTTTTGTTGCTATTCATTATTAATTCCTTTCTTTAATTCTTTTCTCTAAAGTTATAATCTTTTCTACAACTTCATCAATTAATTCTTTGCTTGTGTCAAAGCCAACACTCATTCTTACAGAATGCGCAGCACGTTCAATATTATACATCTCTGTTATTATACGACTTCCTTTAATATTTCCTGAACTACAAGCAGATCCGCCAGAAATATAAATGTCACGCGCATCTAAATATGTAATCAGTCGCTGTGCTTCAATATTTTTAAAATAAATATTCAATATATTTGGCAATGAATTCTCTATAGATCCGTTTACTTCAAACTCAACTTCATTTTTCTCAAGTTCAGAAATAAAGTAATGTTTCAATTCCCTAAGAGCTGGAATTGAATCTAATGTCTCTGATAAACAGTCATTAAGAACTAATATCCCTAATAAGTCAGTCGTCCCAGAACGAAGACCATTTTCCTGACCTCCACCTAATAATAATGGCTCAGCATCTCCATTTTTAGCGTATAAAAATCCAAAATTATTAAGTGAACCAATTTTATGTGCTGAAGCTGAAGCAAAATCCAAACCTAATTCTTTCACATCAATTTCAACTTTACCTAATGCTTGAACAATATCACTATGCAATAGTATATTTTTATCCGCGATAAGTTCTGAAACCTCTTTTATAGGATTTAGAACCCCTGTTTCATTATTTGCTAACATAATTGAAATCAATACTGTCTTAGGATTAATTTTCTCTTTTAATTCATCTAGCGATATAGCTCCATTTTCATCTACTGATAATTCATGAACCTTAAATCCAAACCTTTCAAGTCTCTTAGCACTAGCTTTTACAGATGGATGTTCTATAGATGAAATTATTATTTCTCCAGTTTCAAATCTAGTTAATACATGATTAAAAACTGTATTATTACTTTCAGTACCACCTGAATTAAAAATTATTTCATTACTATTAGCATTTAAAGTTTTAGCTATTTTTTCACGGCCTTCTCGAACTAGCCTATTATTTTTCTTTCCTAGAGTATGGCCACTACTTGGATTAGCATAAACTTCTTTTAGTATATTCATATTCTTTTCTATGATATCAAAGTGTTTTCTTGATGTTGCTGCGTAATCTAAATAAATATTCGCCATATCATCGCCTCCTAATATTAATCATATTATATTTTAACACAAATAATGGTCAAATAAAATCAATACCACTTTATGATATATAAATATATTGGATATAAAATTATTAATCCCTTTCTTATTCTTTACAGAAAGGGACTAATATTAATTTTATTTAGTTTTTTCTCCTAGTTTAATTATAGCTATTATTAATATTGCCAATACTCCTGAAACATATAAAAATATATTTTGTTCCTCTAAAATAGAAGTATTAATCACCCTTGGTTGTGTATATACTAGATAACAAAATGTCATTGGATAAAATAGAAGTTTTACAGATCTTGTAGCACTGACTTTCTTTAATACTCTAACACTACTTACAATCAGAACAGTCACCAGAATATAGATCCAATCAATTGGTAGTTTTCCGAAATAGTAAGCAGGAATGATACATATAAAACTCATGAAAGCTATTATTTTAAAGATTATTGTGTATACTTTATACATAAATTCCACAGAATTTTTTAATTTGAATAAACCATTAACCTTTATTAAAATACCAGTATAGATTGCTATAGTAAGCTTAATTTCATTACTAATACTATAGTTAAATCCTTGTGTAATGAATGTAGTAATATTCATATACACGTACATTATTATAATCGGAATATATGTCCAAACATATGCTAGGAATTTGCTATCTTCAAAATATGGTACTTCCCATTGCCAGATGTACTGTCTATCAATTATTTCAAGAATAAGGGCATTTAAAAATGTTCCTGCTATTAAATTAAAAAGAACATCTTCAAAATTTCCACGTGCTAACATTAACATTATAAAATTAATGATTACAAAGAATCCGGCTCCCAAGAAACCTGCAAAATATATCACTAACCATGCTGGTGTATTTTTAGAAGCACTCTGTTCGTATTTTTTAAGATATTCTGTATTTTCTACTACTAAATAATTATATATCTTTGAAATATTTGAATTATCTTGTTTATTTTTTAATATACCAGCCAATAACGACCTTACAGGGAAAAATTCAATTTTTGCAAAGTCTATATTACATATTTCTGTCCAAAAATCATCATTCATTTCTGAATCCTTAGAAACTATTGTTGACAGTTCTCTCATACTTTTTAAATCATTAACATTTTCTTTCAACTTATCGACTAAAAGTAATGCTTGTCTGCGACTTTCTTCTAGTTTTTTTTCACTAATTTTATTCACTCTTCAACCCTCCTATTTCTTAATAATTGTTTTTAAAAAATAATTTTCAACATCCGTTAACATCTTTAATCCTAACTCCTCAAATTCTTTATCTTCAACACGTTTGGTATAGTTTAAAATACCTAATGCCGAGATAAAAATCATGCAGTACTCTAATTCCTCAGAAAGAACTTCCTCAGTCGAATGTTCATAATAATGTTTTAAAAATAGCTCTTTTTTAAATTTATCATTATCTAAATCTTGATAAAAATATTTAATAAAATCTAAATAATAACTGGAATATTTTACTCCTGTCTCTTATACACATCTCCGAGCCCACGAGACATCTCAGGATCTCG
>CAMYEU010000134.1 GCA_947254465.1 uncultured Gemella sp.
CGAGATCCTGAGATGTCTCGTGGGCTCGGAGATGTGTATAAGAGACAGGTATATAAATTATAAATTTACCACCAATAAAAGCTAATAATTTATCTTCACGTGACTTTTCAATCCTTGTTTCTTTTTTATTTTTTTTTAATTCTTTATCCATACAATTTCCTTTCTAATGAATTATCTTACAATAGTTAAAGATAATTCATAAATTGTAATAATAGTCATATATGCAATATATCCTAGTGCAAAAGAAACTAACATTACGAAAACTTTTATTTCTCTCGTACTATTTTTTTTGAAAAACTTCACAAAATCAATTCGTATCATTGAGAAATTTGCAAGTAATATCATAAAAAATAAGATCATTAATTTAAAAATATTCATTATTCCAACCTTTTTGACAATGTTATTTAAACATATCAAGCCAACCTTTTTTCTTGAAGAACCATAGCATACCAAATGCTATACCAAACATTATAGCAACAACGATATAATACCCATATTGCCATTCTAATTCTGGCATATACTTAAAGTTCATACCATACCATCCTACTATGAAGGTCAACGGTAAGAAAATTGTAGATATAACCGTTAATATCATCATAATATTGTTAGATTTAAGTGAGTTGTATGTCATAAAGTTCTCACGAATATCACTAGCTAACTCACGGTTTGCCTCAATTATCTCTGTCTGTTGAACAAGGTCATCATAGATATCATGGAAGTATTTTCTATCATTATCTGTCATTTCTACACGACGCGAAACTAAGAATCTGTGTAGAACCTCACGCATTGGTCTTAGACCACGACGAAGCTTTAATAAATCTCCTCTTAATTCGAAAACCTCATCCATAATTTTACTACCTGATTTATAAAAATCGGTTTCTTCTATCTCATCAAGACGATTTTCAATTTTAGAAATTATCGGGATATACCCTTCTACAATTTCCGACACTAACATGTGCATCACATGTAGTGGAGAGTACTCCGATCCACGTTGTAAGATTTTTGGAACTATTTTATTTACGTAACGTATGTGTGAGAGGTGGAACGTTACTATATAGTTCTTTCCAACAAACATATTTAAAGTCTCATAATCTGAATCAATATTTTTAAGAACATGCGATACTAAAAATATTTGTTGTCTTGAAATTTCAATTTTTGGTCTTTGTAAAAGTGTTAAACAGTCTTCAATTAAAAGTTCGTGAAACTTGAAGAATGTTGTAAGCAATTGTATTTCACTTCGTGTTGGTGTATCAAAATCAACCCAATACCAAGCTATGTCTTGCTCTTTTAGTCTTTCTAAACTAACGTCAGTAAGGATATCTCCTTTTTTGTCTACTGCTATAGTTTTTAACATTAGATTTCACCTCTCTCTTTATTTTCACATTTACCATAATACCACACTTATAATAAATAGTAAATTTATTATTTTAAATTGGTAGAAATATAGTGCATTACAATCCCAGCTGCTATGGATACATTTAAACTCTCGGCTCTTCCAGGCATTGCAATTTTAAGTAAATTATTTACTTTTGATAATATTTCTTCACTAACTCCCGCGCCTTCATTTCCAAAGACAACTGCAACTTTTCCTGTAATATTATCTAATTGTTCTATATATTTATCCGCTTTTAGACTAGTAGCGAAAATATTGAAATTACTCATTTTATCAATTAACTCAACTAAATCTATATTATCAAAACAGTCTATGTGAAAATTACTCCCTTGTGTACTTCGAATAACTTTTTGTCCATATAAACTTGTAGTACCTTTTCCAAGAATAATACAATCAAAATTGAATGCATCTGCTGTTCTTATAATTGTTCCTAAATTCCCTGGATCTTGAATCTTATCCAAAATAAGAACCCTGCTGTAATTATTAATATCTAACTCTTTTTTATCGATACAGCATACAGCTATAATACCTTGAGTAGTTATTGTATCAGATAAACTTTTCATAACACTATCAGAAACTCTAATTAGCTCACCATTAAAAGAATCAACTATATTATATTCTTCAAAATTCTCTGAAATGATAATTTCTTCTACTACATTTGCTTCTAAAGCTTCTTCTACCAGATGTTTTCCTTCTATTAAATACCTACCATATTTTTTTATATTTCTATTTTCTTTTAATTTTTGAATATCTTTTATCTTTTTATTTCCAATCGATGTAATCATTTTATCTCCAATTAATACATTTTATATTTTTAGCGTTCATACTAATTATAATCAATGTTGAACAAATTTTCAAATTATGATATAATTCACTTACATATATTTTATTAAAAGGAGTTCATTATGTCATCATTTTTACTATCGACAATAGTTTTAGTGGTTGTTTTAGGAGCAGTGGGACTATTTAATTACTTCAGATTAAAAGGCGCTGTAACGAAACTTCCTTATGAAGAATTCAGAAAAAATCTTAGAAAAGTTCAATTAATCGACGTCAGAGAGAAAGAAGATTTTAAATACGCTCACATTAACGGTGCTCGTAATATGCCTTCTTCTCAATTCAATTTCTTATATACATCTTTAAGAAAAGATCAACCTATTTATCTATGTGATAAAAATGGAACTTTAGCTCCACGTGCTGCTTTAACTCTTAAAAAGAATGGTTATACAAACGTTTATATGCTAAAAAATGGTCTTCAAGATTGGAAAGAAAACCTTAAAACAAAACGATAATAATTTTAATATACCTGGCTAATTTATTATGTTAGGTATATTTTTATTATTTCAAAGAACGATATTAAATTACTTAAAAATACAGAGATTAGCTTTTTTTTACTATTGAATACTAAATTATTTTATGTTATTATTATCCTTAAATAATCCATATGGAGGTCTACTAATGACTAAATACTATTATGATCCCACTAATAATCGCGGATATATTCCTGGAAGATATGTTAATAAAGTAGTATTCTTATTAATCACCTTCTTTTTAGGGCACTTCGGAATTCAATACTTTTATGTAGGAAAGAACTTCAAAGGACTACTATGTCTACTATTTTGTTGGACTTTTATTCCATCAATCATAGCAGTTTTTACTTTCGTAGTGACGTTATTCAAACCAACAAATGAACACGGCGATATATTTATCCACTACTAAAAAAGTCAAGGTTAAAAAATTTTTTAACCTTGACTTTTTTTCATAAATATCTAATTAACCTAACACTCTGGAATTACTCCATAAATCCTTTTAGTTTATTAAGTTTAGATGGATGTTTTAATTTTCTAATAGCTTTCGCTTCGATTTGACGAATACGTTCACGAGTCACCCCAAACGCACTACCTACTTCTTCAAGAGTATGAGTCTTACCATCTTTTAGACCAAAACGTAATTTCAGAACATTTTCTTCACGATCAGTAAGTGTTTCTAGTATCTCTTCTAGTTGTTCTTTCAGAAGTTCGTTTGCAGCGTGCTCTACTGGAGATTGAGCTTCTTTATCCTCGATAAAATCTCCTAAATGTGAATCATCCTCTTCACCGATTGGTGTTTCTAATGAAACTGGCTCTTGAGCTATTTTTAAAATTTCACGAACTTTTTCTGGAGTCATATTCATTTTCTTAGCAATTTCTTCAGGTTTTGGCTCACGACCTAAATCTTGAAGCAATTGTCTTTGGATACGAATTAGACGGTTAATAGTCTCAACCATGTGAACCGGAATACGAATAGTTCTAGCTTGGTCTGCGATAGCACGTGTGATTGCTTGACGAATCCACCAAGTAGCATATGTTGAGAATTTGAATCCTTTTGAATAGTCAAATTTTTCTACCGCCTTGATTAATCCCATATTACCTTCTTGGATTAAATCTAAGAATAACATTCCTCGACCTACATAACGTTTTGCGATACTTACTACAAGACGTAAGTTAGCTTCAGCTAAATCTTTTTTAGCTTGTTCTTTTTCTGCTTCAGTCCCTGTTTCGATAATTTTAGAAAGCTCTAATTCTTTTTCTTTTGATAATAGTGGTACTTTCCCGATTTCTTTTAAATACATTCTCACTGGATCATTTGTTCTAATTCCAGCTGGCACTGATAAATCTTCTAAATCTAATTCTTCTTCCTCTTCTTCTTCATGATTAGCATTGATTAATATGATATCCTCATTATTTAGCTCTTCATAAAAATCATCAACTGCTTCTGAAGAAACATCTAATTTCGATAAAGCATCTACGATTTCTTCTTGTGTTAACTCTCCTTGTTTTTTACCTTTTTCTAGTAATTCTTTTTTTATTGTTTCAAAATCTTTTACTTTCTTAGCCATGTCATTCTCCTCTATTTTTTATATTGTTTTAACTTTATTAATAATTCTTTTTGAGCTTCAGTATCCATTTCTTGAATGGCTACTTTAAGTCTTTCTTTTATTTCTTTTAATGTCATTTGTGTATTTGAAAAATAGCGTATATAATCGCCTACAACATCAACAGTTGGTTTCTCTTCAATTAGAAAATCTGTTTCATCTATATATGTTGCAAGTCGCACCACTTCATCATCCTCAATGCTATGAATAAACTTATAGATATGGAATTCTAAATTATTATTATAATAAATTACCAAGTAATCCATTAGGTTCACAAAGGCTTCTTGAGGAAATTGACATTTTTCTAAGTCGTTATATTTTTCTACAAATAATGATCTATCGACAAAAAAGTATTTAAATAACTTACACATTTTCTTATCGTAATTAATTGTTCTAAACAACAGTTCTGGATTTGTTGGCGTCACCCACTCTACTGCTGCTTTCTTCCTCTTCACATTCACTTTACCTAATTCTTTAAGAAG
>CAMYEU010000135.1 GCA_947254465.1 uncultured Gemella sp.
AAACTTTTTGTTGTTGCTTTTACAAATCTAGAAATTAAACTTTCTGCAGTTTTATCAGCTCTTAACTCTATTACAGTTGGGTTAGATAATCCTTTTTCTTCTTTTATTAAATCAATAAGTTCATCTTCAGTACCAACTTTATCAGCAAGTTTGTTCGCTACTGCTTGAGTTCCAGTGTACGTTCTACCATCAGCAAGTTTCTTAACTTCATCTTCACTTAGGTTTCTACCTTCAGCTATAGCTTTTACAAATCTTTCATACGCTTCTTTGTTTTGTTCTTGTAATATTTTTCTAGTTGATTCTGGTAAGTCCTCTGTCAATCCACCTACTGCTTTTTGTTCTCCAGAACGGATAGTTTCTTGTTTAATTCCATGATCGTTTAGGAATTTTTGAGCAGATACATAACTCATAATAACTCCTAGAGAACCAGTAGTTGTTTCAGTATTTACAAAAATTTTCTTAGCTGCAGTTGATACATAATATCCTCCAGAAGCTGCTGTTTTCTTCATTGACACATAAACATCTTTACCACTATTCTTAAGAGCATTATATAGCTCTGCTGTTTCATAAACACCACCACCTGGCGAATTTACAGATAATAGTATAGCTTTAACATTTGGATTTCCTTTTGCTTCTTTGATTTGATTCAATACAGATCCTCGTGAATATGTATTTGTCATCTCCGCATTAATCTCACCTTCGATAGAAATCTTCTGAATTACTTGGCTACTGTCACCTTTTTTCAGAGTTAACTTAGTAACACTTTGTTCTTGTAAGAATTCTGTTAAATATCCATTTAATTCTACATCGTCTTTTTTATTGTTGTTGCTTGATGTTACAGTTCCTTTAATTAACGAAAATACCACTAGAACCACAACAATAACAGTTGATATTAACCTTTTATTCTTAAAATTCATATTTTTTTCCTCCAAAACTTTATTATAATATTTTTTTGTAAAAAGCCAGAGACAAACCATCTTTTCGCTATCTGTCCCTAGCTTTTAATTTACTCACCTTTTACTATTTTTCCCTATTTTATAAACAAATACTTTATTTTTATTGAGATATAATAATTAATTTTTTGAATCAGCCGGCAATTCATTACACTCTACAAATTCCCCATATTTACCACAGTATCCAGTTATAACAAAGAAAACATTTGTATCATAGTAACCAATTGGCATTAATTACCCCTTATATATAATCAATAGAAACAGAATCCTCCATCTTATCGACTTCATTACCTTAATTATTATCTCTATTTTTCATAACTTACTCTCCTATTCTGCATAAGTTTTAGATACAAACTTATTATATCGTTTCATAAATGCAAGTTCTGCAGTTCCTGTTTGTCCATGCCTATTTTTAGCAATAATTACCTCAATAGTAGATACATCACTTGTTTCTTGAACTTCATTTTCATCAGCATCTTCACTTCTATAGTAGTCACCACGATATAAGAATGAAACTATATCAGCATCTTGCTCAATACTTCCCGATTCCCTAAGATCGCTCATCATAGGTCGTTTATCTTGCCTAGATTCAACACTACGCGACAACTGAGATAACGCAATTACAGGACACTCTAGTTCCCTTGCCATCTGTTTTAAACTACGAGATATTTCAGATACTTCTTGTTGCCTATTATCTGTTCTCTTACTTCCTTGCAGAAGTTGTAGATAATCGATAACAACTAAATCTAAACCATGTTCAGCTTTTAATAGCTTACATTTCGCCTTTACTTCATTTACTTTAATAAAAGCACTGTCCTCAATAAAGACATTCTTCTGATTTAGGAAATGGACTGCTGTTTCTAGTTTCATAAGGTCATCATTATCAAGATTCCCACGTTTAATTTTTTCAGAATCTATCATTCCTTCACTACAAATCATCCTAGATACAAGCTGATCCGCACCCATCTCTAACGAAAATAAGGCAACCGTCCTTTTTTCTTCCTCAGAACGAGGATTCTTCCCAGCAATATTAAGTGCAATATTAAGCGCAAAAGCTGTTTTCCCCATTGCAGGACGTGCCGCAAGGATAATCAAATCTCCCTTACCAAAACCGACAAGCTTATCTAATGCCCCGTACCCAGTAGGGACAGCTACATTCTCACCTTCTCCCGCCATACGAGCTAGGATTTCTTTAAATACTTCTTCTGTAACATCTTTCATGTTTTTAAACTGAGATGTCTTAGCACGCTCCATAGCACGTTCAACTTGATCGAATAAAGTTGCAGTTAAGGAATCAATATCAGCATTTCCTTGATTCATCTCTTCAGTACTACTTAATAATGCAGCACGAATTTCTCTGTAAATAGAATATCTCTTTACTAAATTCGCATAATGCATAATATTACGAGAACTTGGAGTAATATCATATAAATCCACTATATATAATGAGGCATCCACATTTCTGAATGCCCCACTATTATTTATTTCTTCAAAAATTGTAGTGGTGTCAGGTATTATTTCCATTTCATCTAAACGTAAAATAGCACTGTAAATATCTTTATTTCGTTCATCATAGAAGTCTTCAGGATCTACTGTCGCTTTGACTTCTACTAGTTTTTCAGGCTCTTGCATTAGAGCCCCTAATAACGATTGTTCCGCCATAACGACAGAATCTATATGATATTTCATATTATCACCTTCAACTTATTTACTATTGTTCCACCACGTGAACTTTAATTGTTCCTTCTACTTGAGAGTGTAGTTTAATTTTAATATTTGTATATCCTAAAGATTGAATACCGTGTGGTAAATCAATTTTCTTTTTATCAACTTTAAGATCATGTTGTTTCTTAAGTTCTTCAACAATTTGTTTAGAAGACACTGAACCAAACAGCCTTCCGCCTTCTCCAGATTTAACTTTAATTGTTACTTCAAGACCTTCTAGTTGTTTCGCAAGTAAGTTAGCTTGAACTAATTCTTCTTGTTTATCTTTTTCTACACGTTTTTGCTGTCCTTTTAGTGTTGCCATATTAGCATTTGTTGCTGCTACAGCTTTTTTATTAGTTATTAAGAATTTTGCATATCCATCAGCAATCTCCTTAACATCTCCTTTTTTACCTTTTCCTTTTACATCTTCTAAAAATATAACTTTCATTACAATTTCTCCTTTTATCTATTATTTATATTTATGATATTATTTTATCAATAGCATCATTTAGACGATCTAACGCTTCGTCTAAACTAATCCCCTCAATCTGAGTTGCTGCATTAGCAAGATGGCCTCCGCCACCAAGTTCTTCCATGATAAGTTGAACATTAATATTACCTAATGATCTTGCTGAAATACCTACTTTACCTTCTTCTAGATATCCTATAGCAAAACTACATTCAATACCTTTTAGAGTTAGAAGTAAATCTGCACTTTGAGCAAGCATAACATTTGTATAATATTTATCTTCAGGGGCTTTTGCCATAATAATCTCTGGGGATTTCTGAATAGAATTATTAATTATTTCTACTCTATTCATAAAATTCTCAAATGGTTCTTTTAGAATCGTCTTAACTCTTATTGGATCCGCACCATTACTACGTAGATATGCAGCTGCATCAAAAGTTCTAGATCCTGTTCTTACAGAAAAATTCTGAGTGTCTACTACTATTCCTCCAAGCATGATTGTTGCAGCAATCGGCGAGATTTTTTCTATCTTAGTCTGATACTCAATTAATTCTGCGATTAATTCGGATGCTGATGAAGCATACGGCTCAATATATGTTAATAATGGATTTGTTATTATATCTTCACCACGTCTATGATGATCAATTATAACTTTTCTATTAGCCTTAGATAATATCGCTGCATCTATTACACGTGAGGCATCAGAAGTATCTACAACAATTAAAGTTGTCTGAGGAGTCATTAGCTCCCATGCTTCATCACTGTCTACAAATACTCTCGATAATTGTTCATCATGACTATCTATTTCAAACATTACTTTTTTAATAGTTTCATCACGATCACTTTCATTTAAGATAATATAACACTCTTTACCTAAAAACTTAGAAAAAGTATAAATACCCACACATGCACCAACCGCATCGAAATCAGGACGTTTATGTCCCATTACTATCACTTTATCACTATCATTTACTATGTCAGCCAATGCATTAGAAACAACACGTGCCTTGATTCTAGTACGTTTTTCCTGTGGGTTAGTTTTACCACCATAGAATCTAATCGTACCATCAACATCTTTCATGGCTACCTGATCTCCTCCACGCCCTAAGGCTAAGTCTAACGAACTCTTAGCAAGTTCTCCAAGTTCTGGTAAGAAGTCAGTTCCCATCCCAACACCTATACTCAAAGTAATTGGTGCATCAAATTCTTCTTTTAGATTTCTAATAGTATCTAAAATTTGGAATTTTTCTTTTTCTATTTTTTTTAAGTCTTTTACATTTAACAATCCGATAAATCTATCATCATCTATTCTTTTTAGATAAATACTATTTTTCTTAGCCCAATCTGTTAAAGTAATAACAACAGTAGCATCCAGTCTACTCGCAACTTCATCTTCCAATGAATCGTAAACATCTTCATAATTATCAAGACTCAAATTAAGAATAATTGGTCGCGTATCTCTAAATCTTTGCATCACTACTTTACTTTCTGTAATATCGAAGAAATAAATATATCCGCTATCTTTTTGGTAATTAACTTTATAATACTTCCCAAAAATCTCAAATTGATTATCCACTGGCTGTCTCTTATACACATCTGACGCTGCCGACG
>CAMYEU010000136.1 GCA_947254465.1 uncultured Gemella sp.
GATCCTGAGATGTCTCGTGGGCTCGGAGATGTGTATAAGAGACAGCATTTTGAATATAATCCATCTTATCAAGTTTTTGACCTAATACCTCTTTAGTTAGATCTCTCATATTTTCATAGTATACTTTCTCTGTATCTACAATAGTTCCATCAAAATCAAATATTACCGCCTCTAATTTTTTCACTTTATTTCTCCTTTTTTATACATATATTTACTATTTTATAATGTATTTTCTAAAATTCAAAATAATTTGAACGAAATAAAGAGCAACTTTGAAACTGAAACTTCAATTTCATCTAGTTGCTCCCTTTTATATTTTTCAATATTTATAGCAAAAGTACTATTATATTATTCAAATCTCACTAATTTTTCAGCTTTAATTCTTACAGACGGTCTTCCATCTTTTTCTTTTTTACCTATTGCGATTAACATTACAGGTACTAGGTTTTCCTCTAACTCAAATAACTCTGCTACTTTATCTCTCATAAATCCACCAATAATATTAGTGTCATATCCTTTAGCATAAGCTATATTAGTAAATTGCATCGTCCATAGTCCACAGTCAAAGTAAACACCTTCTCTATTTTTATCAACCGGGATTTTTTCTAATTGAGGAACCATACCTTCTTCAAAGCCATCTTTGACTTCTTGAGTCATATAACCTTTTTCTACTGCCTCACCATATATTTCATCAAACTTATTATAATAATTTAAATCTCCTAGTACGATAATCATCGCTGCAGAAGTATCATTTTGAATTTTATTATAGTTAACACTACCTAACTTCTCTTTTCCTTTCGGAGTATCTACAACAATATATCTCCAAGGTTGTAAGTTACAAGATGAAGGAGCAATATTCGCTTCATCTAACATTTCTATAATTTCTTCACGTTTAATTTTAACATCAGCATCAAAATACTTAACTGATTTTCTTCCTTTTATCACTTCAAAAAACTCTGGACTTTTCTTTCCGAACAGTGAATTTAAAAAGTTTTTCACTAGTTTTCCTCCTTCTTTAAATAATTAACTCAATAATTTTACTATACTTGAGAGCTATTATCAAATAAAAGAGCTTCTGAAATATTCACCCAGAATATTCACTTAGATATCACTATTAATTCTTTACCATTTTAAATCAACAAGTTCCATTATTTCTTTATACGAGGCATCTACTTTATCTTTCATCTTCTCATCTAGTTTATCACGATGTTTTCCACCTTCGATAAAATCCTCTAATACCATAATCTTATAATCATATAGTTCCTGTCCATTCATGACTCTATTATTAGGTTTTGAATAAACTAAAGTAGGATGAGCTTTGACAGTTTTTACTATCGTTTTATCTTTATCTTTTTCGAATGTAACATCCATTAGCAAGCCCCTCTCCGTCCATTTATTCCCTAATCTTTCTAGTCGTTGATCAGAAATAAAGTTACCCATCGAGTAAATTATGAACTTTTTATCACCATCTTTTTCTATAGTCTCAGCGGGTTCTATAACATGAGGATGTCCTCCAAAGATAACATCAGCTCCCCAATCAATCATCTTATGATAAAGCGCCTTTTGTTGTTCTGTAGGTTCTAGCTTATACTCTACCCCCATCTGCGGCATTACTACAGTAACATCTGCTTCTTTTTCAGCCCTTTGTATCTCCTCTTTCATCTTTTCTTCGTCAAGATCTGATAGATAATTATCATATTGCTCTGGCGTCAGATTAACATCCATACCATTAAATCCGTAAGTATAAGCCAGAATTGCTATCTTAATTCCATTAACCTCTTTTATAAGGAACTTATCTTCTGAACGCTTCTTCTCAGTATGAACCCCTATAGTATCTATTCCTCTATCTTTAAAAGCCTTATCCGTATTTTTCAACCCATACAAACCTGTATCCAATATATGATTATGGGCTAAATCAACAACATCATACCCAGAATCTTTTATTGCATCTGCAATCTCACTAGGTGCATTGAACATAGGATACCCCCCAATCGGATGACGATCGTTTATAGTACCTTCATAATCTCCTATCGCTAAATCAGCACCTTCTATCCAAGGCTTAACATACTCAAAATAAGGATTAAAGTCATACCTTCCATCATCCTGTTTAGCCGTATAGAACAATGCAGCATGTACTAGAATATCTCCATTAGCAACTACTCTCGCCGTCTTTACACCTGCATCTTTCTTTAGAAAATCCCCTTCTTTATCAAATAATGTTAAATAATAAATACCAATAAATATCCCACAAAAACTTAATACTCCCAATAAATACACTATTATTTTCCTCAATACTTCACTTCCTCCAAACTAAATTAAAATTGTCCCTTACATAACAACAAGTAGCTAATAGTATTTCAATCAGCTACTTGCTTTAATCAATAATTTTATATCTCAATGATAATATGTTCCTTCTGCACATTATCGAATTTTCCATTATAAAATTTATCATAATTCTCTATTTCCCTAATAATATATCCAAGATCATCTGTGGTTTAGTTACCATAAGAAGATGATCTGACTCCTCTATTTGTGTATAATTCATCCCTATTAACTTGAAGTAAGAGAAAACCGAAACTTTATTAAATACATTCCTACTTCTTTTTAATAGTTCTAAATTATCTACCCCCGCATACAAAGATAAATAATCATACTCTGTTTGCGAGTTCGGTCTCACCATATATTCACTACCTTCTTTTATGAGTTTTTTAAGAATTAACTCCACTAAAAACTCATCCCTCATCTCTTCTACACTAAGTGTCTTTGATAGATATTCTTCTTTACTAGTGAACTTTATCTCTGGTTCAAAATATGTTTTTAACACCGATTCAGGAGGTATAGGTTCTAAGCCCTCAATGATAATTAAATTAACACCATCGAGGTATTCACTAAAAATCTCTAAACCGTTAAGTAAAACGACCGTACCATAAGAAGCAGTTACAATATAACCTCCTCTTTTTACTTGTGTCATTTTATTTAAAAGTACCTGCTCAATTTCTTTTTTTGATATAGATTTAAAACTCTCTTCGGTAAATTCAATAAAATCAAAGGTTTGGTCTGGCATATTTTCTAAGACTCTCGCCCAAATATATCTATCCCAACCTAGTGGATTAATAAACAAGATATCTGTCATAATAATCATCCTTTCAAATATCTATACTAAAATCCTAATTCATCACCAAAATCCTCTAATTTATTTACAAGTATCGCCCCCTCTTTAATGTACTCATTCATTGCATAACTCATCTTATCGTCAAATTTCCCCGGTAGGCAGAATACATCAGAACCTACATCTAAGGCGAAATCCACCGTTCTCTGTGTACCACTCCTTTTAGCTGCTTCAGTTACCAAAAGAGCACTAGAAAGACCAGCAACAAGCCTATTTCGTTCTAAAAATTTATATTTCCTTATAGGCGAAGTCGGAAAATACTCAGATATAATAAGATGGTTTCGTTCTAGCTCCTTATAGAGCTTATAACTTTGTTCCGGATAAATAATGTTGTGCCCATGAGCTATTACACCAATAGTGTACCCTTTACTTTTTAAAGCTCCCTCATGAGCAAGGCTATCAACACCTGTAGCAAGACCACTTACTATCACAAAATTATTCATCGTTAAATACGGTACTATACTCTCGAGAGCTTCTTTTGAATATGAAGTATTATTTCTACTACCTACTATAGAAATCTTTCTTCTAAATAGGAGTAAATCTCTATTACCTCTGTAAAAAATAACATACGGATAATCATAAACTCTAAAAAGTTCCTTAGGATAATAAACATCATCACAAAACATATACTTCACATTATAAAATTCAAAATAACTCTCGAAATCAAACTCCATATTATTATGAAGTTTGGTATAGATTTCCTCAGCATTACTTCCAAAATATATAACTAACTCTGGTATAGATAAATCCAAAATCTTCTCTATACCATTTAAATCATTAAATACTCTATGTAATTTAAGAGTAGTAACTTTCTCAATTGCTATTAATGAAAGTAACACTCTTTTTTGTTCTTCTGTAAAATTTCCACTATACTCCCACATAGCTTTATCCTCTTACTTGTCATTTTCTACTAACAAAGCATAATATGTTTTAAATACTTTTAAGAAAATTTCCCCTTGTTGAATATTATTTATATAAATACTATCTTTAAATTCTATAATATTACTCATTATTCTTATGAGTTCAGAGTAACTTTTACCTTCTTTATAAAATCTATACATTAATCCTTGCCAATAGACAAGCGGCGTTCTAATAAGCACCTGTTCTAGCATGTTAACACCAATAACTTTAGGAATATTATTCAACTCTATATGTTGATTATAAAACATGCTTAAAACCTTATTTTTCACAGTCTTATCGAACTTAATTTGTTCGTAGACATAATTTTCAACATCTGACGGATATAATTTCGACGTTAAATCTTTGTCCAGTAGTTTTAAATCGAGTGGTACATCAAACTCATCAATACTTAATGAAGTTTTTATACAAACAGCATTTCGTTTTTTTAAATTATGAGCCCAGATTTGATAGAATTCAAATTTTTTGTTTATATTATCCCAACCATAGAAGAATACTTTCCCTTGATAATAATTCAAAAAATTATCCACAAATGGAGCATATCTAATATAACTTATACCATCATAACTTTTTAATTCTTTTATAAATTTGTTTGTATCAATTAACCAAATTAGTTTCAAGCCAGCCCTCATATACCCTCGTGTCCTAGCT
>CAMYEU010000137.1 GCA_947254465.1 uncultured Gemella sp.
CACACTGCATATCGTCGGCAGCGTCAGATGTGTATAAGAGACAGACTTAAAAGAGAAAAAAGATAAATCTCACGGTATGCATGTTGTTGGTACTTCAGTAGGTAATCCAACGAAAAAAGCTCCGAACAATGAGTATGTAGCAGGTGTCGCTCCAGAGTCACAATTAATATTTATGAGAGTTTTCTCGGATAAGCAAGGTGGAGCAAAAACAAGTACGTTTTTATATGTTAAAGCTATAGAAGATGCTGTCAAATTAGGAGCTGATTCTATTAATATGAGTTTAGGTGCTACTGCAGGGGCGGTAACAGAAGTTGGACAAGGTACTATCGATGCGATTGCACTTGCTAAAAAAGCGGGAGTTAATGTTGTAGTTGCAGCTGGTAATGATAATGTATTTGGAAATGGTCAGAGTAAACCAAGTGCCTCGAATCCAGATTATGGATTAATCGGAACACCATCTGTAACTCCTGATTCAATAGCTGTAGCAGCTATAAACAACAGTGTTATGAATACTGAAGTAATGACTGTTGTTGGATTAGAAGGAAATGAAGAATGGGATAATGGTGAAGCTACAATAAGACCATTTGCTAAAAGATTTGATCCAAAAACTGAGTATTCGTATTTTAATGCTGGTTACGGTTTAGAAAATGATTTTAAAAACCAAGATGTAAAAGGTAAAGTTGCAGTGATGATGCGTGGAGGTGGAAATACCTTTGCGGATAAAGTAGCAGCAGCTAAGAAAGCAGGAGCTGCCGGGGCTATTTTATACAATACTAAAGAAGGTGGAGAAGAGTTACTTAACGTTGCATTAAATAATTACGATAGTGATTTCCCTGTAGTGTTTGTTGGATATAAATTCGGTAATTTATTAGCGACATATCCGGATTATTACAAATTAAAATTCACTGGGCATTTTAGTAAGAGACCTCATCCACAAGCAAATCAACTTGCTGATTTTACAAGTTGGGGAGTAACTGGAGATGGACTGTTCAAGCCAGATGTTACGGCACCTGGCGGTGACGTTTATTCATCATTTAATAACGGAACATACGGATTAGATAGTGGTACAAGTATGGCTTCACCTCACGTAGCTGGTGCTGTATCTTTAATGAGACAAGTATTCCAAGAAAGATATCCAGACCTACAAGGTGAAGAATTACAGAAATTAATAAAACATTTATTAATGAGTACTGCGATTCCAAATTATAATAATGAAACAAAAGCATTTACGTCACCTAGACAACAAGGGGCTGGGGTTATTGATGTATCTAAAGCCGCTTTTGGTGATTTATATGTAACTGGAGACAATGACTATGGAAGTATTTCTCTTGGTAATGTACAAGATACATTTAAGTTTAATGTAGTACTACATAACTTATCAGATCAACCTAAAGAACTTGTCTACAAGTCTTATTTAAATACTGACGGTGTAGAAAATGGACAAATTACACTAAAACCAAGACAATTATCAGAAAGTGACGGAGGAGAAACAGTAGTTGTTCCTGCAAAAGGAGAAAAATCTGTTACGATTACTGTAGATGCTACACAATTTAGAAACGAATTAGAAGGGCAAATGCCAAATGGTTATTATCTTGAAGGATTTGTAAGATTCTTTGACCCTAAAGATACAAACACAGCTGTTGCTGGAATTCCATATGTTGGTTTTAAAGGAGAGTTCCAAAATCTACCTGTAGTAGAAAAACCAATATATGAATTTAAAGGGAATGAAAAACCATTCTATTACTATAAACCTAATACAACAGAGCGTGATGATAAAAATAACTTTACTTCATTGGTTACTGTTGATGTAAATGGTGAAGAAAAACATATAAAAGTTTTAGGAGAGCATACTGATCCTAAGAGTAAGTCTAATTATTTTGGGAAATTAGCATTTTCTCCAAATGGTGATAGACAGCATGATGAAATTGGATTTAAAGCAACATTCTTAAGAAACTATGAGAATCTTAAATTATCAGTTTATGCTAAAGATGATGTTGAACGTAAGAATCCATTATATGAAAATGGTAATGTATCTGGTAAAAAGAATTTCTTCCATAACAAGGCTACAAATAAAAAAGCTGTGTTAGTTACTGAAACAAATTGGAAAGGGCAAGATAAGAATGGAAATCCATTACCAGATGGTGAATATCAGTATGTTGTTAGCTATAGTCCTGTTGCAACAGGTGCGAAAATGCAAGAAACAGCATTTAACGTTACACTAGATAGAGTTGCACCGCAAATTGTTGGTACAGGTGGAGTTTATGACGAAAAAACTAGAACATTTAAACCATATGCTGTAAAAGAAAACGGAAGTGGAGTGCTTTATAAGAAATTAAGTTATAAAGTGACTAAAAAAGGTAAAGACGGTAAAACCGTTGAAAAAGAAGTGGAAGTAGAACCAAATATAGATGGTACATTTACTCTTCCAGAAAAAGTATCTCTAGATAAATTTACTTACGAAGTGAGTGACTTTGCAGGGAACAAAGATAGTGTTGGGATTTCTAAAGTTCAAAATACTGAAAAAGGTACTGTAGAAGTTAAAACTACAGCTAAAGATGGAACAGGAGATTATTCTACTAACGTAAGATACGCTATAAAAAATGAAAAAGGTGAGTTAGTTGGAGAAGATTTCACGAAGAATGGTAAGAACCTAACAGCTCTGCCATATGGTAAATATACTGTACAAGTAGTTTTAACAGATGAAGCTCTTAAACTAACTAGTCCTAAAGAAGTTGATTTTGAAATTACTAAAGATGATTCGACTAAGACGGTAGAATTCACATTCGAAGAACAGAAGAGAAATACGACAATAATTAAGTTTGATAAAGTTATACCTGCTGGAGCAAAAGTATTTGTCACAAATGAACAAGGTGAAAAAACAGAATTATCGAGAAGTCTATACAGTGAAAAAGAATTCCAAAAACGATTAAACAATGGTAAGTATACTGTTGAAGTAGTATTACCTGAGGGATATAGAGCTTCTGAAAATAATTTTGAACTTGTTGTAGGAAATGGTCGTAATACAAAAGAATTACAATTGAGTGTAGCTCAAAAAATAGCCAGCGTAACAACTGCTGAAGGTGCAACTACACCAGCAACGGTTGAGTTTGGTGAGGCGAAACTATATAATGATTATAAACTTGTAGTTGGCGATGTAGAAAAAGCTAGTAAGGAAAAAATTCTTAAACAGTTGACTGATAGTAAGATTGATTTATCTAAATATGAAGTAGTATTTTATGATATCCATTTAGAAGATAGAAATAATAAAGTTGTAGAGATTGATGGAGCTAGAAAAGTTACTTTATCATTAGATAAAATGCCAGCGAAGTTTGGTCATGAGAAAAAAGATGGAACAATTGAACCGGTTAATGGTGAAGTAGTTGATGGTAAATTTATCTTTACTGCAGATGGATTTAGTAATTTTGTGGCTCTTTTAGAGAAAAGTGCACCTAAAGAAGAGGTTAAAGTAGATAAGAGTCAATTGAAACTAGCTTCTGATAATTTCAAAGCTACAACAGATAGTGATAAGTATGAGTATGCTTCATTAGATGCTAAAGAGGCTTACAACAAAGCAATTAATAAAGCTAAACAACTGTTGGAAGATGAATATGCAACACAAGAAGAAGTAAATAAAGCTGTTGAGGAGTTAAATGCAGCTATCTCTAAACTTACTGGTGTTAAACCTCAAGAAGCAAAAGGTGAGCCAGAAAAAGTAGAAGCGCCAAAAGAATACACAGGAGTGCAAGCAGGAGCGATAGTAGAACCAGAAAAAGTAGAAGGACCAAAAGAATACACAGGAGTACAAGCAGGAGCGATTGTTGAACCAGAGAAGGTAGAAGCACCAAAAGAATATATAGGAGTACAAGCAGGAGCGATTGTTGAACCAGAGAAGGTAGAAGGACCAAAAGAATACACAGGAGTACAAGCAGGAGCAATTGTTGAACCAGAGAAGGTAGAAGGACCAAAAGAATACATAGGAGTACAAGCAGGAGCGATTGTTGAACCAGAAAAAGTAGAAGCGCTAAAAGAATATACTGATAAAGTTGAACAACCAAAAGCAGAAGTTCCAAGTGTAGATAAAAAAGAGCTTGCGGCTGAGGTTGAGAAAAATGGAGACCTTACATCACAAGACAGCTTTAAAGATGCAGATGAAGCAGCTAAGAAAGAATATAAAGAAGCTCTTAAGGTAGCTAATTTAGTATTATCTAATGCAAATGCAAAACAAGATGAAGTAAACAATGCATTAGAAACTCTTAAAAAAGCATCAGAAAAAGTAAGTAAAGGAAAATCTAAATTATCAACATTACTTGGTGATGTATTTAAAAAAGATAAGGATAAAGATAAAGCAAGTGTTGGCTTAGCAGATGTAGCTAAAGATCAAGGAATGGTAGCGAACAATTCTCAAGTAAATCTTGGAACTGTTGGTAAATCAAATTCTCTATTAGCTAAAACAGGAACATTAGCTTTACCTACAACTTTTGTAGGACTTGCATTAATTTGTTTAGTATATGTGCTAAGAAGAAAAAATACTAAATAATAAATTATTAAATAATTCTCTTTAACGATTGAGTTAAAGGGAATTATTTCTTTATTTGAAAATTATTAAAAAAGTTCTTGACATAATTTGATGAAAAATGTATAATAAATATTGTTGTTAAATATGGCGGCTGTGGCGAAGTGGTTAACGCATCGGATTGTGGTTCCGACATTCGGGGG
>CAMYEU010000138.1 GCA_947254465.1 uncultured Gemella sp.
ATACACTTATTGGTTCTGTTATTTTCTCTAATGATTCTTTTATGTTCTTCCCGGCAATATCTATACTACCGTTCATTTCAACTAAAGGAGCTAAAACAAAGTTTCTATCATGAATATATTTATGTGGAACAATTAATCTTTCATCATTAAAGAATAAATCATTATATGTAATTATATCGATATCAATCGTTCTATTTCCCCAGTGTTCTTTACGAACTCGACCTAATTCAAGTTCTATTTTTTGAATCGTATCTAGCAGTTCATATGCGCCCAGTAAAGTTTCTACTTCTATGCACATATTTAAAAAGTTTTGATCAGCTATTCCACCCCATGCTGGAGTTTCATAGATCCTACTTTTCAAAATAATCTTAAGATTATTTTCTTCTATTTTTGTTAAAGCATCTTTTAAATACTGTTCTCTTGGCTCTATATTAGTTCCCAACGCTAGTATAATCATTATAAGTTACCAAACTCCTCACGCGATACTTCTATTACCACACCACATTTTTTAAAATGATATTTTATCGGTGCTCCTGGTTTATTAATTTTTAATTTTATATTTTCAACTTGTGAAAATTCGTCAAAAATATTTTTTAAAATTTCTCCAGCTAATCTCTCTAGCAAATTAAATGTATTAGTCGTAGCAGTCTTCACAACAACTTCTGTAATATCTGCATAACTAATACTATCTGTCATTTCATCACTGAACATAGCTTTCTTATAATTAAGCTCACATTCTATGTCAAAAATAAACTTCTGACCTAATTTATTCTCTTCTTCGAATAATCCATGATTAGCAAATACTTCAAGATTATCAATAAATAACACTGTTCTCATGATTAATACCTCTCAATCATTATTTTGCTTAACTATAAAATTTTATCATATTTCGACTTTTTTCTCTAATGATTATACTTACTTTAACTTATTTTTCATAAAAAAATAAAAATGACCCAAGAGTAATGATTTATTTAAATCAATTTTCTTGAGTCATCTCTCTACAAATTATTCAATAATAATTAGTTACGTTTTTTTCTTCCTAGGAAGAATGCCATCATTGCACTAATTCCAGCAAAAACTAATGAATTAGATGAATCCAATCCTGTTTTTGGTAGTACATTTTTTGATGAAATAGATTCTTTTGATGGAGTATTGTCTCTTTCATTCTCTCTACTTGGCTTATCTTCCGGAACAGGTTTTAATTCTGGTACTTCAGGAGTTGTTGATTTACTAAAGTCGATTTGAACAACTACAGGGTCGTGGTCAGAAGCACGTCCGTGCTCTTCCATAAATGAAGCATTGATATGTACCGGAGAAAATACTACTTTATCCTTGATATTTTTAGAAATTAAAATATTATCTAAACTTTGATTGCTTCCACGGTAGAAGTATGAGTATCTGTCTCCTTGTTCATGTTCAGCCATTAAGTTAACAAGTTCATTTCCTACGATTGTTTTTACACTATCTGAGAATTCAAAATCATTGAAGTCTCCAGTAAGAACAAATTTTAAGTTAGGATTTTGACGTAATCCTTCTTTAATGAAGGCATTAAGAATTTTAGCTTCTTCAATACGTTTTGCTTTTGTATTTTCTACTGATGGTTGATTAGAACCGTAGATTGCATCATCTCCTAATTTTGATTTTAAGTGGTTAGCAATTACTACTATTCTCTCACCTTTAAATTCAAATTCAGCAGCTAATGATTTTCTTACTTTTTCAAAGTGAACACTTGTTGGATCAACTCTAGCTGGGTTTTTCTCAAGGTGTCCATTTACAAAACGTGCTGCTTCTTCACTTCCACCTTTTTCTTTACCAATTAGAGTTACTCTCTTAGGATTGTATAAGTAAGCTACCCTAATGTTAGCACCTGGCTTCCCACCATCTTTTCCATCAACTGGAGCTATTTCAGTGTATTTATAATCTGGTCCACCAAGACTCTTAATTCTTTGAGCTAATTTCTCCCCACTCTTAACTCCATCAACAGTTCCATCATTAACTCCACCATTGTTATCTTGAACTTCGATTAGAGTAATAATGTCAGGACTGTGAACTTCCTTAATAAATGAATTAGCAATCTTATCAACTTTTTCCTCTGGTGTTTCATCATGACCACTGCTATTTGCTGAAAAGTTTTCAATGTTATATGAAGCAATAGTTAATTTATCTTCTGAAGGATAAATTTTTGATACTTCACGTTTTAAACCACCATCTTGAATTGCTGGTACACTAGATGGGTCGATTTTATATGTTTTATTTTTATAAGTAACTACTCCTGTGATATTGTCATTAAAGTAATCTTTTGCTTTTGCTACAAATTTATTTCCTACAGTTACTGGTAATACTTCTGTATTTTGAACACCTGGGCGAAGATTCACCCCACCAATGTTATTAAGTTTTTGACCTTTGTAATCTCCTGGTAATACATAAATATCACCTTTATATTGTGGACCAGTAACTTTTGGTTTAGTTACTTCAACAAGCATCCCCTCTAGACTTTCCCAATAGTCTAATGCTTCAGTTTCTGGATTATATTTTGTTGGCGTATTATCCACCACATCTTTAGGCATTTTTTCTGAAATATTTAAAGCTTTTGGTAATTCTGCTTTACCTAATTTTGTTATAGTTGCGTTAATGATTTGAGTAACTGTTAAACTTCCTGCTGGTTTTTTAAAAGTTTGACCTGGTTTTACAGAGTACTCTTCCATATACCCCTCTTTAACAGTTCCTTGAACTTTTAGTAAGTCCCCTGATTCTACTTTATTCTTTGGATCTGTTGAGGCAACATAAATTGCATCAGATGTTCTTGGATTGTTATCTGATACTTTATCTTGAACATAGAATCCTGTTTTATCAGTCTTAGTTACAACAACATTGTTGATTACTACTTCTTTTCCAACTAAAGGACTTTGATGGCTTTCTCCTTGTACTTCACCTATATTTTTTACTTCTTTAGGTACTGTTACTTGAGCTGCTGGCGCAGTTGCTCTAGCCGGTGTACCTTCATTTTTATCTGTAGTAGCAGGCGTCACTACTTCTGTTTTTACTTCTGCCGCAGAGACTTCATTCACCTCAGCTGATAAGTAAGTAGCACCTACTCCTCCTAATACTGCACTTGCTAATAATATTGATAATTTGTATTTTTTCACAATATGAACTCCTTGTATATAAGTTTATACTAATTATTTTACTATTAATTTAATTAATAAGCAATATTAACTGTTTACCTTTACAAAAAAAATCTTCAATATAGATTTTCCTATATTGAAGATTTTTAGAATCAATAATTAAACTATTTAATTCTTCTCTTTTTCAGTTTGACAAACATAAATGATAAAATTATTACTCCTACCATTCCTATAAAGACTAACCAAGTATTTTCTATTCCTACTTTATCAGTCAGTACCCCATTTACAGATAATAATACTGCTACAATGATAGATTCAAAAGTATAAAATATAGAAACTGTAGTAGTCCTATTTTCATCACTTTTTACTAAATATTTATGCATAAATACATTAACCTGTATGCCCATTAAAGTGAAAAATACAATGTACATCATAAATAGTGCAAACTTAGAATATACATTTTGAATAAAAATAAACATTAATAGCATTCCAATATTTACTACTACAAATAAATATAAAATTCTTAGCTTCGATAATTTATCTGATAGTTTCTCGTATATAACACTTCCTAACATTCCACTAACCGATATACCAACCCAAATATACCCAATAATATCAGCGTCTAACTTTTCAAATACAGCTTGCCACTGGTTTGATGGACCAAGATCTAAAATAGAAGGAATAACAAACAGTAATATAAGAAATACACTACTTTTTACATAAAGTGTTTCTTTTAACGAATTTTTCACCGTAACTATTGAACCTTTTAACTTCTCAATAGATATTTTTTGTGTCTGTTCTAATTTTTGCATAAATAAATATGTAAATAAAAACGAAATAATAAAAACTGACATACTCAATATTATCGACAAACTTTTATAATAAACATACACGTACTTGGCACTTACAAATCCTATTACTGCTGAGAAAAATAATGAATATAACGAATTTCTAGAAAGTACCTTTTCTATATTTATTTCTTTATTATTTTTATTGTTTACATTAACCAACCAACTTGTTAAAGTTCCCGATTGAAATGACTCGGCAATAGCTGATATTATTGCAGATATGTATAATAATATTAAACTATTACTAAGTAACAAGACTAGACCTACAACCTTAAAAATCATACTTAATAATATACTGTTTTTTGCCCCTATATTATCGGTGATTGCACCACACGGAAGTTCAGTCATAAAAGACGCTAACCAAAAAATTGATAGATATAATCCGACTTCGGCAAAAGAAAAATCTTTCGATAGCAAGTAAATATATAAAATAGGATTAAAGAAAGATTGTCCGATTGTAAATAAAATACTATACAAATAATAAAACTTTGTATTATTCATCTTTTTCCCCTACAATCTTATACATTTTTCCATAATTATCTCTTTCTAAAAACTTATAATCAACAAGATATCTTCTAATTAGAGAATAATCTGGATAAATATCCTTTATTGCTTCATTTAATTCCTTTTCAGTAAATTCTAATGATTTTTCCTTTAACATCTCTAAAACTAACTGAAGAACAGGGAGCTTATTCCTGTCTCTTATACACATCTGACGCTGCCGACGATATGCAGTGTGT
>CAMYEU010000139.1 GCA_947254465.1 uncultured Gemella sp.
TACGAGATCCTGAGATGTCTCGTGGGCTCGGAGATGTGTATAAGAGACAGGTGTCTACTCTTCTCTATTCGAAACACAAGGTGAAAACGAATTTACTCTTATGAACAAACTTCACGAGCAAACTAAGGTAGTTATCCCTGAGAACTTAAGAGATCTTGATAAAAAAGAAATTAGACATAAAGATGTAATCAATAAAGAAGACATGAAAAAATACATCTTAGAGAAACTAGGTGATTTATAATGGTAAGTGTTCGTGTACCTGCCACTTCTGCAAATGTTGGATGTGGATTTGATAGCCTTGGTGTTGCTTTGACACTTTACACTACATTCAAATTCGAGAAATTAGACAGTGGGCTTGAATTTGAAGGATTTAAAGAACGTTTTTCAAATGAAAATAACCTAGTATATCAAACATTACTAACTACATTAAAAAAATTAAACAAAGACATTTCTGGTGTTAGAATATCTATCGAAAATGATGTACCAATTAGCCGTGGTTTAGGTAGTAGCTCTACATGTGTAGTAGCCGGAATATACGGTGCGTACTTACTAACTGATACACCTATTGATAAACAAGAAATCTTTACAATAGCTAACGAAATCGAAGGACACCCTGATAATGTTTCACCTGCTATTTTCGGAAGTTTAAGTTCATCTTGCACTACTGATAGTAAAAAAGCGGTAACTGTAAGATACGAAGTCGATGAAAGATTTAACTTCTTAGCACTAATACCAAACTTCGAAACTTCTACTGAAGAAGCTAGAAAGGTAATGCCAAAAGAAATTAAACTTCAAGATGCTATTTACTCAATGTCGCGTATTGGTTCGGTTATTAAGGCATTTGAAACTTATGACTTGGAACTTCTTAAAAAGGTTATGGGAGACAAAATCCATGAACCTTACAGAAAAGAAATAATACATGAATATCACGAAGTTAGAGAAATCTGTGAAAAGATTGATAGTTCAGCATTTTTCATTTCTGGAAGTGGTTCTACACTTATGAATATAGTTAGCGATACTAACAATATTGAAAAAATAAAAACTGAACTTGCTAAATTAAAATACAACTGGCAAGCCATCTTATTAAAAGTTGATAAAGAAGGAACAGTAGTTCTAAATTAATATGTTATAAATATTAGAACCTCTTCTTTCATTACAAAGATGAAGTTCATTTTGAAATAATTTTATATAAATAAAGGAGAAATTTATTATGCAAAAATCAAGAGTAGCTGTACTTGGGGCAACAGGAATGGTAGGTCAACGCCTATTAGTATTATTAGAAAATCACCCATACTTCGATGTAGTAAAATTAGCAGCATCACCTCGTTCTGCTGGTAAAAAATATGGAGAACTTATGGAAAGCCGTTGGAAATTAGACCATGCTGTACCTGAATACACTAAAGAATTAGTTGTTGAAGACTTATACAAAATTGACGAAGTTTCTGAAGGAATTGATATGGTATTCTGTGCTATCAACCTGGATAAAGAATCTTTAATCAAACTTGAAGAAGACTATGCTAAACGTGAAGTAGTTGTTGTTTCTAACAACTCTGCAAACAGAAATAAAGATGATGTACCGATGATCATTCCAGAAATCAACTCAGCTCACCTTGATGTTCTTCCTGCACAAAGAGAACGTCTTGGAACTAAAAAAGGATTCATCGTTACAAAACCTAACTGTTCAATTCAAAGCTATGTACCTATTTTTGAAGCAATTAAAGAGTACGGTGTTAAAGAAGCATCTATCTGCACATATCAAGCTATCTCAGGAAGCGGAAAAACTTTCAACGAATGGCCTGAAATGGTAGAGAATATCATTCCTTATATCGGTGGCGAAGAAGAAAAAAGTGAAAAAGAACCACTTAAAATCTTCGGTAAAGTAGTTGACGGAAAAATCGTTCCAGATGATTCTATGAAATTATCAGCTCAATGTATTCGTGTACCAGTTCTTGATGGACACCTTGCTTGTGTATCATTCAATTTAGAAAATAACCCAGGACTAGAAACTTTAGTTGAAAAAATTAAAAATCATGTTCCTGAAATTGCTAAATACGACTTACCATTAGCACCATCACCATTTATTAAGTACTATGAAGAAAACGATCGTCCACAACCAGTACTTGATCGTGATAACGAAAAAGGTATGCAGATTACTGTAGGTCGCTTACGTGAAGATAACCTATTCGACTACAAATTCGTAGGACTTTCTCACAACACATTACGTGGAGCAGCTGGTGGAGCTGTATTAACTGCAGAATTAATTAAAAAATTAGGATACTTAGACTAGTATTATAAAATAATACTCCAGGAGAACTTCTCTTGGAGTATTTGTTATTATTGGTCTCTTAGTTTCTATTTTACTATTTCTCTCAACTTTACTTTTCTATTTTCTTTTAAAGACAATGTGCATGCATCAGCAGTCGCAATTGACTCTAGAGCTGCGACACCATTTAATAATTTTTCATATTCTTTTGATACTTTTTCTCCATTCAAAATGTTATGCAAATACAACATTTCTTTATCTATACAGCTTTGTAACCAAAGTGGACAACGTACATTAGGATTTCCATAAGCTATTCCTCCGTCCATTCCTCTACCTGTATAAATAGCCGTTCTATCATCATCTTCTTCTTTTGATTCATGGATTAAGAAATAACTCTCTTCTTCTCCCACTACTCTTAAAATACCTTTAGTATTATATAAATCTAATTTTATAGCTCCTTTTGTACCTTCTATAAGGACATAATGTTCACCCCATCTAAATGCATTCCCATATTCAAGTACTGCATATCGTTTATTAGAAAATTCCAGATTAACTATTAAGAAATCATCTTCATCACCAAAATTTTCACCGACATGACATACATTTCCGCCTATCATAGTTGCTTGCTCCGGTAGACCATCCATAATAAATTGAATACAATCAAGTTCATGAATATGATGGTATAAGTGTCCTCCAGACTGTGATCGAATTTTTTTCCAAGAAACAGTTTCTTGTTTTTCTTCCCATCCTGTTCTTGCAGCATGACAAAATATTACATCCCCAATTTTCCCTTGCTTAATCAATTCTTTTGCGTGACGTACTCCATTAAAAAAATTCATAATATGACCTGCCATAAAAATCACATTATTTTCTCGACAAGTTTCAACCATAACCTTACAATCTTCATAAGATAAAGCGATTGGTTTTTCACAGAATACATGTTTACCATTCTTAGCGGCTAATAATACTGGCTCACGATGTAAATTACTCGGTGTTGCGACAATAACACAATCTACATCTTCTCTTGTTACCAATTGTTCTAAAGTTGAACAATTCTCTGCTTCTAGTTCCTTAGCAACTTTCTCTCCATTTTCTGGATCAAAAACTGCAATCACCTTCGCATCTTTTATTTTTTCTAATGAACGAGCTAAATCTGCTCCAAAATAACCTGATCCAACAATTCCATACTTAGTCATATTAAAATCCCCTTTTAAATTTCTATCAAATTAGAAAATTATATTATACTATTATTCTACATCTTAAAATACGGCAGTGTCAAGATTTCTGTGTAAACACAATCTGATGCTTTAAATAAAGTTAACTATTTTAATTTTATTAGTTTTATGGCTTTTATTCCTTAGAGTTTAATAAGATTTTTCATTTAACTTAGTAAATAAAATCCCTTTTTCCTGGAAGCACTATCCAATAAAAAGGGGTTTTATCGTATATAAAAAATAATCCGGGTTAAGATTTTCATCTATCTACCCGGATTTAGTTTTAACGTAATTCTATTATAAGAAAGTAAATATAATTAACTTATTAGTATTTTTTTCTACGTTTTTTAATTACTGTTGCAATTCCTGCTAATAATACACCTAATCCTACTACATTAGTTGTTTCAGTTCCTGTATTAGCTAGACGTTTTATTTGTACTTTTTTAGCTGTTACACTCACTTTTTTGAAGATATGACGTAAGTTACCATTCTCTTCAACTACTGTCCTTACAAATTCATATCCTTCTATCATTCCAATACCTCTGGTTCCTTTTTCTGATAATCTTAATTCATTTCCATCTTCATCTGTCCATATTGTAATTCTGCTACTTTCAGGAATACGAGATTTTTTCTTAAAGATATGTTGGATATTCCCAACTTCATCCACAATTGTTCTTACAAATTCATATCCTTCAATTTCTCCGGAATTTACTAGACCTTTTTCTGATGGTTTCAACAGATTTCCATTATCATCTGTCCATTTCGTAATTTTTTCTACTACTGAAATCGAATTTTTTTCATAAACATACTCTATATCCCCATTCGGTAATGTCTTAGTTTTTACTAAACGGTATCCTGGAATATTTCTACTTCTTTTAATTCCTTTTTCTATTTCAGGTACATTTGGAATTGGATTACCTTGCTTATCTTTATGAATTGTTAAAATAGGCTCATAGATACGTTTTATTGTCCCATCCGGAAGTTTTTCTTCACCTGTATATCGATATTCTGGAATTTCTAGAATAGGTGATAACATATCATATTCGAATCCTGGTATAATATTCCCTTCCTTATCTCTAGCAATAATTCTTGGTAGTTTAATTTTTTCGTAGACATGTTCTGTATCTCCATTTGGTAGTTTCTTACTTTCTACAAATCTGTATTCTGGAATATCTTTCTTATCTACTGTTCCTGGCT
>CAMYEU010000140.1 GCA_947254465.1 uncultured Gemella sp.
TAACTTCGACGTTTCCACCTACTTTTGGTGCGTACTCATAAACGACTTCTTGTTTCGCTTCTGTTACTTTACCTGTTTCTGTAGCTGAACCGTCTTTTAGTCCACCATTTGTTTTAACTAATTCATACACTAATCCGTCTTTTGTGATTGTGTTGTCTTTTGTCGCAGTATAGTCACTTCCTACTTGTCCGTTTGTTACTAATGTTACTGGATCTTTTAGGTTTGTTTCTGTTCCCGCAATCACATATTTAACTTCGACGTTTCCACCTACTTTTGGTGCGTACTCATAAACGACTTCTTGTTTATCAGCTGTTATTTTTCCTGTTTCTGCAGCTGATGTAGCTTTATGTCCTTTATATACATAAACTTTCCCATCAGTAGCTGTTAATTCTTCACCTGCTGCTGGCGCTGTTGAAGTATAACTTTTTCCAACTTTTAATCCTTTAGCGACGTCTGTTGTTGGTTTTAATTCAGTTGTTGTATTTTCAATAACGTATTTTGCAACTACATCTCCACCAACTGGCATGATTCTTTCATAATAAACATTTTCAACTACATTCCCATTATTTACTAATTCTTGAGAAACTAAGACTCTATCAATAACTTCTCTATCTGGAGCCTCAAAATTAGCAACTCTAGGTGAATTTGTTCTTGGCCAATTTGGTTGATAAGCATCTGTTCTATATTCCCATGGCCCTTTTACCACTCGTCCGGTTTCTTTACCAGTATAAATTTTTCTCTTAACTGTAATATTTTGTACAACAGGATTAGCAACTACATTACTCTCATTATTCTTTTCAAGATAGTTAATTGTACGAGTAATCGTTTTGCTTTCTTCTTTAAATGTTGCTTCCTCATAGACATATGTAACTTTTTTCGTTACTTGTCTTTCATAAGTTCCTGTTTCTGGAACTGAATCAGCTTGGATCTCTTTAAATAAATACGGAATATTATTAGACTTTATAATATCTTCTTTTGTCGTAGTATATGGTTGCCCTGCAAATTCTTTTTCAGTAATTTTTGGAAGAATATCGTCTTTTCTAGCATTGATATAACGAACTTCTAATTTTCCTCGTACATCTTCTGTTCTTAATCCAACAGTATTCGATTCTAACCATACATTTTGACCATTCTTTAAGAAAATTTGCGATGTACTTTGAACAAAGTTTGGATTATCAGCAGCAACTCTAAGACTAAAATTATGATTAAAAGCATGTTCTTTTGTTACAGTATAATCTTTTTTAAATACATATTTAACGGCAGTAACATCTTTCCAATTCGTGATTTGATCAGCAGGTACATAAGTTCCTGTAGTTTTGTCAGTCGCAGTTGATGTCGTATAAACTACATCATATTCGTCTGAATTATCTACAACAGGTCCTTCTAAATAGGTTACAGCTTCACTCTTAGGAATTAAAACAACTGCTTCTTTAATTTTTTGAGGTGTATCTGTTAAGTTTTCAACTCTAGGCGATAAAATAACTTCTTGTCCATTCTTCACATCGATAATTCCTCTAGTTCCAGTTGATCCAGGTTTCGAGATCGTTAATGATGTAGAATATTCAATAACATTATTCATTGTTACATTAATATTTGATTTTGCTATAGTTGCCCCAGGTTCATGTCCTTCTACATAATTTGCATTTAAAGAACGATCATTACCAAATAAAGTTTCAGAATTACTATTCCATACAAGATAAGATTCAATATTATAAGTTCCACTTTCTATTTGACCATTATTTTCTACTTCAAAAGTCAGTGCTACTGGATTATAAGTTCCACCTTTAATCCATCCATCTCTATTTAAATCATAACTAGATAACCCTAAATCTTTTGATTCAAAAATATAAGCGCGCTTACCTGTTCCCTTATAATTTTCAATAATACGTGTTGGATTAACAGTATCATAAGATTCTTTAATCTGATTATAGGCATCTTTTGCAGCACTACCATTTGCTCCCCCAAAATATAAGGTGTATTTTGATAATAAACGATTATCAGCAGTTAATCTAAAATCTTTTAAAGGAACCTTAGGATCAGCTAGTAACATTACACTTGTTTTATTAATATTGGAATCTAACTTATCTAAATCGTAAACTCTAATACCATTTTTTTCAGATTCTGCTATTTTAAAATAATCTGTTGCTGTATATTGAACTGCAATAGGTATATTCTTCCCTCTTGTTAAGTTATCTTTTGTTAACTCTTGGTCTCCAATTTGTTGCATTCCTAAACTTAAAGTTGTTGGTTCCTTAGTATGAACAGCTGGGGTACTACTACCAGTATTTGGTCGTTCTGTAGCTATAGCACTCTCAATTGTATTACTAGCCGCTAATACTTGAGAAATTTTATTTTCATAACGTTGAATGCTAGTATCTTTTGCTTTTTCTTTCCAAGTATCTACCGTTACGTCTAAATCTGATGTTAGTCCAAGAATTGTTTTACCTGCTTGTCCTTTATCTTGTACTTCATCAACAATTCCAGGAGTTTTTAAAATTAAATGATTATATCTTTTATCTGAATTTATGGTAGTCTCATTAAATAATTCATCAATAGTTGTATAATCTTTAATTAATTCGGCTTGATTATTTTCATTTACACCATATAGTTGAAAGTTTTCTTTGAATTGACTACGGACATCTTTATAACCTGAATGATATCCTCTTACCCAAGAACTTCCATTTTCTGATTCATTTGTGAAAATCTGTGTTATTTTGAATTTTGTAAAGTAATTTCCTTCTTGATCTTTCGGAATAAGATAACTTAAATATTGACTTGGTAATGTTCCTCCATCAGTTTTTAAATTATTTAATGGAACTCTATAAACTGCTCCAAAAGTATCTACATTACTAGCATTTGAGAATAGTCTTTGATTCGTAGCTGCGTTAATACGATCTTCCATCATTCCAATTGAAGGCGCACCATCACCCGCATAGATTCTAAAGCCATCTGGATTTTCTAGTGTTTGTGTAAATGATGAACCGTCTGGTCTATGCCCTACAGCTTTATAAACAATTTTAGCACTATAGCCTTTTGTTCCATTAGTCTCAATTACTTTTGCAATTTCCTCTGGTGTGCTTAAGGCACCCTCTTTTAATCTTAATACAGGACCTGCATAGTATAACATTTGGTCAATTCCGCGAGTTTGATCAGGATGTAAGGTAGCGACTCCATTCTCTAATGTCCATTTTGAATTTTTAGGAGAAGTAGGATCTAATTCTAAAAATTCTGGAATTCCACTAATCGTATAATCATAACTTATTAATCGACCATTACCATTTTGATTATGATCATCAGCTTCTCCATTATTGAAGAATCGATCATTTGTCATAATTAATGGGATTCTAAATGGACTGCTTACAGGAACTAACTTACCGTTAACAACTGAACCGATTTTATATTCACGTTGTTCCTGTGGTAAATAATTTTTCACTAATTTTTCTCTTGTATCTTTTTCTCGATAAATAATTTCTGATAAATAATCAAAAGTAGCTGTTGCTGTTTTTTCAGATAATACATTCACACCACTCATAAACTCTGTCTTCACTGTTAGTGAATCATCTTTTGATGGTGCATTCGTTCTAGAGGTTCCTACATAAAGCTTTAATAAACTTTCCGCTACAGTTCCACCAGACATTGGATGTAAATTTAAATCATAAATATAATCAGTATCTGTAGAACGATTATCCACACTTTTTACAAATGTTGAATTAGTAAATACCGGCATTTTCTTCGAATGAAGAAAAGCCTTTGGAATAGTTACACGCACTTTACCATCTGTAACTGTATCGTTTGAAGAAGCTGAATAAGTAATCGCCATATTAATAACACGCTCACCATCTCCATTATTTGCTACCGGAATTCGTTTTTCTGTTGGTCCTTTTGATGTATCAAAATGAATTGACCCTGTTAAAGCTTGGTCTGTCACCCCATTACGGAAACCAGTTCCTTCTTCCATCTTTTTACCATTACGACTATCTTGATTTTTATTTTCTTTAGACGTTTCTTCAGCTTTAATTGATTTTAAAATATTCGTTATTGAACTAATCTCTTTAGCTTTTTTATCTACTTCTTCCTGAGTAGAATTGCTTTCTAGTAAAGCTTCAGCTGATTCTAATTTTTTAACAGCTTCATCTATCAATGATTGTTGTTTAGTATTATTTTTTACTCTTTCTAATTGAGCTTTCAATTCTTCAATTTTTAAATTTAAAACTGAATCATCTACTACTTCTGCTTCAACTTCATTTTTCTTATTATCATTAGATTGGCTAGCTATTTTTTCCGCAACAGCTGCAGCTACCTTTTCAGAAGTATTAACTATTTTTTTCTCTGTTGGTTTTACAGATGTTTCAAGAGTAATTTTTGCATTACGCTCTCCTTTATCTGAACTGTTCGCAGTATTATCCGTATAAGCAGCACTATCACTTGCTTCTACAGCACCAGCTCCAAAGAATAATCCTACCCCAATTAGAACACTTGCGGCTCCTACCTTGAATTTTTTTATGGAGTAGGTTTCTACTTTTTCACCGCGGCGTTCAAGTTGTTTTTTTATATTATTTTTTCCTATCATATAACTTTTTTCCTTCTTTCTATAGTTTTCATAAACTCAAACTAATTAAATTTATATTTGTAAATTATTTTACCATAAAAACTCTATTTTA
>CAMYEU010000141.1 GCA_947254465.1 uncultured Gemella sp.
GGGATTGGAATTACGGAAAATCACCACGTTATAATTATAACAGAGATGCTCGTCTAGGAATTGGGACTGTCGAGTTTAATCTGGAAATAGAAGCAGGAAGAATAACAAAAGCTAAGATTTATGGAGACTTCTTCGGAAAAGGTAATGTAGCTGACGTTGAGGAAAAACTAATAGGAGTAAGGGTAAAAGAGGAAGACTTACTAGAAGTATTAGAAAGAGTCGACTTAGCACATTATTTCGGAAAAATAGAAGCGCAAGAATTGGTAGATTTGATATTGAGTTAAGGTTAACATGAAATATATTTAGACGCAGTGGTTTATTGATATCTAAATTCGAATTTTAAAAGCTTTTTAGATATCTAATAAACTAATGAGGAAAGTGACTTGATAAGATAGATTTCTATGAAATCAAGATTTTTAAGTTTCTCCTATAAACATAAAAATCAACTGAAGGATAATTTCGGTTGATTTTTTAATAGATATATTGTATAATGCTTATTTAAACAAAAAAGATATTGATAAAGTAGTATTTAGATGTTAGAATAAATTTAGAAAAAAAAGAAAGAAGGATGTAAGAATGAAAAAATTAGCAAAAGCCTTATGGATTGAAAAAAGTGAAGGAGTTTACATTATTGGACCAACTGCAGAATTACAAGATGATGTTGGTACTGTAGGATTTGTAGAATTCTCAAGAAAAGAAAAATTAGAAAAAGATGATGTTATCTTACGTTTAGAAGCATCAAAAACAGTATTAGACATTAATACACCATTAGCTGGGGATGTAGTAGAGTATAATAAAAAAGCAGAAGACGAGCCAACTGTCTTAAACTCGGCCGATCCAAAAGAATCTTGGATTGTAAAATTAACAAATGTTGATGAAGCTGAATTCAACAAATTTGTAGAATATAAATAATAATTTTAGTTATACCAAAAAACTTCGTGATACAGAGATATTTTCTGTTATCTCGAAGTTTTTTATATAACCATGGCTGTATGTAAATAGAGAAAATAATAATTTTAAATTTGATAATGAGTTTGGAAGGATAAGAATAGAGTATAAGTAGTAGCTATTTGTAAATAATATATATTATTGAAATATTTGAAAATAGTAAAAAAAAATGATAGAATTCAAATATATTTAATTAAAAAAACATTAATAAATAAGAAAGTATAGAATAGGATAAAAAATGAAAAATAAACAATTTAAGATTGGTATTAGTCAAAGAGATAATAGATTTAGTATTAGAAAGTTTAATGTCGGGGTTGCTAGTATAGCGGTGTCCTCTATTGCGATAGCGGGTATGATGTTCTTGGGGAATGCAAATTTTGCTTATGCAGAAGAAGGTAATACAGATTTTAATAGAACAGGTACAGGGAATTCAACGGTAATAGATGCGAAGGAATTTGTAATGGTGACTCATGTGAAACCTGATGGTAATGTTGAAGACGTTGCTATATTGAAATCTGATTTCTCGGAAAATTTAGAGAAACTAAAGAAAAATTATCCAGGTTTAGAAGCAACAAAGTTGGAATTTGTTTCAAAAAACACATATAAAATTATTTATAGAGCACAAGCAACGACTAATACTACTTCGGAAACATCGACAACGCCAAGAGAGAATAAGGTAAGTTTACAAGGGCATCTTGTCGGAAGTCAGACAGAATATAATGTAGGAGAGCAAATTATTTCTACGTTCAGATTAGATGTGTCTGCACCTTCAAGATTAGAAGATGGGTCTTATATTTTAGTGAATTTACCAGCTAATGAACCGATTACTGATGTACAATTTGGGTCTGCTTTAAAAGTTGAAAAAGTAAATGATACACAATATAAAATTTATACTGGAGAAGTTCCAAGTGGTTCGTATGCTAACTTCAATATAAGTTATAAATTTGATAAATATAGAACGGGACGTAATTCACAAACGACAATTACGGCTCAAGTAGTTGATAAGACTGGTGCGGCAATTACACCAACTACTTCTACAACAGCTAGAGTAACTAATACAAATAAGAGTGGGTATGCAAATATAAGTGTCGATAGTGAAAGTGGTGCTAGAGATTTAGCTTTATTTAGTACTAATGCTCCTGGAGATTCTATTGATGAAACTAAGAATAAAGAGTTAGTTTTAAAATTAACTACTTTTAATAAAGAGACTTCAGCGGTAAATAAAATTGTTCATGAAGTAACGTTACCGACTGGTGCAGTTTTATCTCAAGCATCTATAGATGCTGGTTGGACTCAAGATGGAAATATCGCTCGTTATACAAGAACAATAACAGATGCAAAATCTGTGTTTAATGAGGGGAACAATACTAGTGATGATACACTTCGTATAAATATGCGTCAGGCAGGGACATTAGAGGAGTTTCTGAAAGGAAAAGAATTTTCTTTTACGGATAATGTAACTTATACTGATAAGTCCGGAGAAACGAACACAAGTCAAGGTACAACTTCATTAGTAGTGAAAGCCGTGAATCCATATAAAGATAATGGATCTGGAGCTAATCCGAATGCGGCAGGAGGTCAACCGCCGCTGGTTATTAATAACTTTACTAATGAACAAAATTATGAAAACAGGGTGAATATTGCAGTTCCTGGGATTAATACGGAGACAGATGATAAGAGAATTATTGTTTTTTGGAGAAGTGTAGATACACCAACAAAAGTTAAAGAAGTTGAATTAACAATTGATAGTGATTTTGATCAGAAGAGATCTATTGAATTTTATGGTACTTGGAACAAGAATGGGGCTTATGCTGCTTGGTATGCACCGGATAATCTAGGAACTAGTAATACATTTGAAGTATATACGGTAAATGGTACAACAGAAACAAAACTTGGAGAAATCGCCTTTAAGAAAAACGGTGGAACGTCTATAGATTTACCAGAAGGAACAACTAAAGTTTTATTAAGACCAAAAGGTGAGATGACATTTACAAATGATACGCTAAGTCAAGCAGGTATTTATTTACACCAAAATCTAAAAGGTTTAGAAAAAGCTAAACAAATGGTAGCGGAAGGGAAAGAAGCGAAGAGTATTGTTACTGCAAAAGTATCTACTCAGGACACAGATGTAGTAAATACAAGTATTTCTAAAACCATCTTAGCAGATGCAAGAACAGCTTTAAAACTGGTGCCAAGAACTGGAAAAATAGAAACAGTATTACCAGGTAACAAAACGCAACCTTTAAGTGCAGGGATAGAAGCTTATAATTATTCGCCTTCAGGTTTAGGAAATCGAGTTTATAATACAACAACTTCGCATAGTGCTACTACAGATAAGAACTTAACTTATCTTGGTGCGAAAAATGCCAAAATTATTGTTGAATTACCTGATGGCTTTAGTTATGCAGGAAGTAGCCCACTTGTAACTGTAGATGAAAATTATCAAAATACTGGTAAACGTGTATTGATTATTGATCCGAAGGATTCGAATACGCGTGAGAATGTAGCTCCAAATTTAGAGTTTAATGTGGAACAATGGGTTCAAACAGGTAGCTATCCTTTGAAATATACATTAGTTTGGGATGAAAGTAGGTTTCTTCATGGATTGAATCCAAATAATGAGTTCGATGGAGATAAAAAAATTATTAATACATCAACTTTTACTTATGAAATTCCTGTAGAGAATACATCAGCTTCACGACTACATGTAGATGTGACTGATAAAAATAATCAGCGAGAAGGGTACACTACATCTCTGAAAAATCTGGCGCCAAAAGCAGATGTGACATATCGCTTTACATTATCGAATAGAGATAATTCAAAATTATCGAATAATGAAGTACTTGTGACATTACCTAAAAAAGGAGACAAGAATATTGTTGATACAAATATAGTCCGTAATTCTGCATTTGATGTGGAAGTTACAGGAGAAGCAATAGTACCTGCAGGATGGACTGCATACTACTTAACTTCTCCGATTAATGGAAATGCTAATGAAGTTGCTGCAGCAACAACTTTAACAGCGGATCAAGTTACAGATTGGAGTAAGGTTACAGCAGTTAAGTTTGTTTCTAATCCAGGGACTACATTGAATCCAGGCTTATCAAATGAATTTTTACTACCGGCAAGAATCGCTAGTGATGCTCAAAATAATCAAGTAGCTAATATTACAGCGGCAGCAAAAACAGATACGGAAACAATATTTAATGAGGCAAATGTAGCTTCTGTTATTATAAAAACAGAAGATATAAAAAATGGAGCTGTTAAAATTGCATATGAAGATAAGCAAGGAAATACGATTAAACCAACGATAACAGCTATTGAAAAAAGAGCTTATACAAAAGATTATAATGTAGATACAGAAGAATATCGTCCTGATGAATTTACATATAATGATATAGCCTATAGATATATTGGGGTCAAAGAAACTTCGGCTCCGGTTGAAGGGGTTGTTGATAGTGAAGAAATTACGGTAACTTATGTTTATGATACTTTGTATGAAAAGGGAACAGAAGAAAAAACAGTGACAAGAACAATCAACTACCTAGAAAAAGGTACGAACAAAGTCTTGAAAGATCCAACAGTTGAAACAGTGACGTTAACAAGAACAAAAACAACAAACAAAGTCACAGGTGATGTTACATACGGAGAATGGAGCAAAGGTAACTGGTCAGAAG
>CAMYEU010000142.1 GCA_947254465.1 uncultured Gemella sp.
GAGATCCTGAGATGTCTCGTGGGCTCGGAGATGTGTATAAGAGACAGGTACAAGAAAAAGTAAAATTTAATTTCCTAGAGAAAACTGCATATGGAGTTTTTGTAGGTGTTATTTTACTTGCTAACGTAGTTATGTTAAACTATAAAGGAGAGATTTATTCACTACGAAGTGCTCAACAAAAAAATGATATTGTAATATCAGAAAAACAAAAAAATAATAATGAACAAAAAGTTATGATAAACAATCTGTCATCTTACGAAAGAGTTAAAAAAATTGCTGAGACGGTAGGAATGAAAACTCAAAAAGATAGTATAAAGGTAGTGAGATAATTGATAAAACTTTTTAAGAAAATATTAACTTTAAAGTTTTTGGAAGATAGAAGAAGTTTAGAAAGAAAAGATTATATCTCTCGAGAAAGAACAAAAATTGTATTTTTTCTAATTTTTGTTTTTTTCTTTGTATGGATATTGATATTAAATATAAGTCAAATGATGTTAATTGGTACAGTAAGGGGACACAATCTTTCTGAATTAGCGGATAAAAAATATAAAATAGATAGTAATTTACAACCAAATCGCGGTAAAATTTATGATAGAAATGGAAATATACTTGCGGATAATATAGAGTCATATAAATTAGTTGCTGTAGTTTCAGATAAAGCTACAGAAGATGATACTAATCCTAGACATGTAGTAGATATTGATAAAACTGCAAATGAATTATCTAAATTTATAAAATTAGATAAAAGTAAAATAAAAGAAATTCTTACAAAACAAGGTGTTTATCAAGTAGAGTTTGGAACTGCTGGAAAAGATATAAGCGTTGAAGATAAAAAGAAAATAGAAGAATTAAAACTTCCAGGAATTGAATTTATAGCCACAACGAAAAGGTATTATCCAAATGGAAGTATGCTTGGAAACTTTTTAGGATTTGCTCAAAATTCTCCAGATAGTGATTTGATTACAGGTAGATTAGGAGTAGAGAAAACTTTTGATTATTACCTTAGAGGAAAAGAAGGACATATTACATATGCTAAAGATGCATGGGGGAAAGTTGTCTCTAATATCCCAAAAGTTGAGATAAAACCGGTAGATGGTGCGGATATTTATTTAACAATTGATAAAAATATTCAAGGTTTCATCGATAATACTTTAAAAGATATTCAAGATAAATATGAACCGGAAAGTGCTTTCGCAATTGCAGTTAGCCCTAAAACAGGAGAGATATTAGGTTTAGGACAAACACCTGCATTTAATCCAAATACTCAAGAAAATCTGGCAAGTGCATGGTCAAATATTTTCTATAACTCAGCTTATGAACCAGGTTCGACATTTAAAACATTTACAATGTCGATAATGGTAGAAAATAATATATATAAACCAGATAGTTACTATAGATCTGGTTCATATCGAGTGGAAGACGCTACAATTTTTGACTGGAATAAGATTGGTTGGGGAACAATTACTCAACGTCATGGTTTCCAACAATCTTCAAATACTTTAATGTTAACATTATTAAATGAATTGGGAACTGAGAAATTAAAAACAGGCTTAGAAAACTTTGGATTTGGAAAAAGTACAAATTCATTATATGGTAATGAAGCAACTGGTGATTTAGTATTTAATAATAAAGTTTCAGCTTCAACAACAGTATTTGGACAAGGTAGTACGGTAACTGCGATGCAAATGGTTCAAGCAGAAACAGCAATTTTAAATGATGGACAGATGTTAGCACCATACTTTTTACAAAGAATTCATGATAAAACAATTGATAAAGATGTCAATATTGGGCAAAGAACGGTAGTAGGAACTCCTATTTCTAAACATACGGTAGATATAATGAAAGAAGAATTATATGGAGTTGTAAACGGAACTTGGGCCCAAGGTGGTAAAAGATATGCTGTAGACAACTATAGTACGTCAGGAAAAACAGGAACAGCACAGGTTGTAGATTCGAAAACAGGTACATACTATAAGAGTCAATATCAAGTATTACATTCATTTATAGGGTATGCACCGAGTGAAGATCCACAAGTTATTTTATATGTTGGTTTGAAATTACCTTCAAAAAAATTGGGGGAAAGTTATGCTAATGGTGCCTCTGAAATATTTAAACCAATAATGGAAAATACTCTTAATTACTTAAATGTTAAGAAATCAAATGACAATAATAGTGTGAAAAACTATTATATGGAAGATTTTATAGGAGAAAATATTGATTCAACTATAGCTAAACTACAACAAAAAACGAAAAATATTATAACAATTGGAAGTGGGAAAGATATTATTGGTCAATATCCTTCTGGTGGTAATCTAATTCGTCAAGATGAAAGAGTATTTTTATTAGTTTCTGATGAAAATATAGTTTTACCTAATTTTGTCGGATGGTCAAAAATAGATATACTTAACTATGGAAAATTATCTGGTTTAGATATAGAAACTGAAGGAAATGGATTTGTCAAACAACAATCTATTCCAGCGCAAAAAATTGTGAAAAAAGGGGAAAAGATAAAAATAAAATTTAGTTAGGAGAATGAAATGAGTAATTCAGATACAATTTTTGCTATATCGTTATTAATGGTAGCATTCTTTCTGACAGTGTTAATGCTACCTAGATTAATAAAATATTTACACGAACTAAAGTTTGGTCAAGCAATCAGGGAAGAAGGACCACAAAGTCATATGCATAAAAAAGGAACACCTACTATGGGGGGGATTTCCTTTATAATTGCGATAGTTATATCACTAATAGTTGCTAGTTTCTTAGATAGCGCAAATATAAAATATTACATACTATTCATTTATACAACTATTTCATTTTCGATAATAGGATATATTGATGACATGTTAATAGTGGTGAAAAAGAAAAATGATGGCTTAGCACCAAGAAAAAAATTAATGTTACAAATACTATTTTCTGTAATATTTTATATACTAGTAACATTTATCTACAAAGATATTAACTATATACATATTCCAGGATTGGATTATAATTTAAATATCTCATATTTATATATAATTTTCCTAGTATTTTGGCAAACAGGATTTTCTAATGCAGTTAATTTAACAGATGGATTAGATGGATTGGCAACTAGCGTAACAATTATTACAACTACTACATTTGCTTTATTAGCATATAAAGAGAATAACTTCCCTGTATTAGTATTTTGTTTAACAATAGTAGGAGCACTTGTAGGATTTTTATTATTTAATAGAAATCCAGCAAAAATATTTATGGGTGATACTGGATCATTGGCTTTAGGTGGAATTCTAGCAGCAATTTCAGTAATCTTACATAAAGAAGTAGCATTTTTATTTATTGGTTTAGTATATATATTAGAAACACTATCAGTGATTATTCAAGTAGCGTACTTCAAGAAAACTGGTAAAAGAATTTTTAAAATGTCACCATTACATCACCACTTTGAATTATCAGGTTATGGTGAAGTAAAAACTGTATACATTTTTGTTGTTATAGCTGTTGTTTCTTCAGCTATAGGGTATTTTGTAGGGGTAATATAAAATGATAAATTTAGAAGATAAAAAAATATTAGTATTAGGATTTGCTAGAAGTGGTTATTCAACAGCAAAAATTTTAAATAAACTAGGTTATGATGTAATATTAAATGCATATGATGATTTAAGTAGTGATGCAAAAGCTATTGAGTTGAGAAACTTAGGCGTTGAGATTGTTGATGGAGGCCATCCTTTAGAACTGTTAGATAATATAGATTTAATTGTTAAAAATCCGGGAATTAAATATGAGATTGATTTTTTACAAGAAGCAATTAAAAAAAATATTGATATTATTACTGAGATAGAATTAGCTAATACATTATTTAATATCGATATGGTTGCAATAACTGGAACTAATGGGAAAACTACAACAACGCAAATGACGTTTGATATACTGAAAAATGCTCAGAAGGATGTTTATTTAGCTGGGAATATTGGTTATCCATCAATAGAAGTTGCATACAATCATCCTAATGCTTTAATAGTTACTGAAGTATCATCATTTCAATTACAAGGAACTAAATACTTTAAACCATCAATTGCAGCTATTACAAACTTAGGAATCGGTCACTTAGATTATCATGGAAGTGTGGAAAATTATAGAAATGCTAAAAGAAATATTTACAAAAACCAAACAAAAGATGACATACTAGTTTTAAATATTAAAGAAGTTGAAAAATATAAAATAAGTGAAATTAATTCACAAGTGATTTTTTATGATACTAAAGAAAATCCAGAAGCAGATGTATTTGTAAAAAATAATATGGTAGTTTATAAAGATATAGAATTATTTGATATTACAAAAATATCACTTCCAGGTATGCATAATATAGAAAATGCTATAAATGCAGCATTAATTTCTTATATAAAAGGTGCAGATATTTCTACAATACGTGAAGTACTTTACAGTTTTAGCGGAGTAAAACATAGATTGCAATTTGTAGGAGAACACAAAGGAGTGAAGCTGTCTCTTATACACATCTCCGAGCCCACGAGACATCTCAGGATCTCGTA
>CAMYEU010000143.1 GCA_947254465.1 uncultured Gemella sp.
ACACACTGCATATCGTCGGCAGCGTCAGATGTGTATAAGAGACAGACTAGAGAGATAGCGAATGTTAAGTCTCCTTCTTTTTCAAGAGCTAGACCGTTTTTATCTGGAGTTAATCCTAATTTAGAGATGTAAGTTGGGTAGTTAAATACTAAATCTTTTTCATTGTATGCTTCGTTAAGGTTTAGTAAACTTACTTTAGTGAATTTAAGGTGTTTTGGATTATCTTTGATATCTGCTTCAGTTACTGTAAAGCTATTTGGATCTTTAAGAGTAATAACTTTAGCGTGATCTAATAAACGTAAAGCACGAGCTAAGTTTGTTGGATCTGAAGGGATAGCTACATCAGCACCATCTTTAAGATCTTTAATATCTTTAAGAGTTTTTGAGTAGAATGCAACTGTAGCGTTGTAAATTGGTTGAATAGCTACAAGATGAGCATTATTTTTTTGGTTAAATTGTTCCATGAATGGTCTGTGTTGGAAGAAGTTAGCGTCAACTTCTTTATTGTTTAAGGCAACGTTAGCTTGAACGTTATCAGAAACTTTAACGATTTCTAAGTTGTAACCGTCTTTTTTAAGATCTTCTTTGATCATTTCTAACATGTCAGTCATTGGAGAAGTATGAGAAGCTACTTTAACAGTAACTGGTTCTTTCTTCTCTTCTTTTTTAGGTGCTTCAGTTTTACTTGAACACGCTGTTAAAACTAATAATAAAGCAGCTAAGCTAGCTATAAATGAAATTATTTTCTTCATTACATATCTCCTGTTAGTTATATTTTTTATTTAGAGGTAAGGTTGTTGATTGTATATATTATAGGTTTTGAATTAGTAATAATAAATATTTATTAGAAAGCAGCAGTAGCTTTACCTTCATAATTTTTTTGTAGGAAGTCTTTAACTTTTTGGCTAGTTAAAGCTTTTTTCACTGCTTGAATTTTAGCGTCGTCTTTGTTATCTTCACGAGCGGCAAGAACACCAGCGTATGTAAAGTCAGCTTTATCTTCCATTAGAAGTCCGTCTTTCATTGGTGTAAGGTTTAATTTAGCAATGTAAGTTGGGTAGTTGAATACTAAATCTTTTTCTGCATATGCATCACTTAAGTTTAAAAGACCAACTTCTGTAAATTTAAGATGTTTTGGATTATCTTTGATATCTTTTACAGTAACGTTGTAACTATTAGGATCGTTTAATGTAATTAATCCACCGTGAGCTAATAATCTTAACGCACGTGCCATATTTGAAGCATCAGATGGGATTGCTACGTCAGCACCATCTTTAAGGTCTTTAATGTTTTTAACAGTTTTTGAGTAGAATGCTGGAATTGAGTTATAAACTTTTGCCACAGCTACTAAGTTTGTTTTATTTTTTTCATTGTACTGTTTCATGAATGGTTCATGTTGGAAGAAGTTAGCATCGATTTCTTTGTTTGCTAAAGCAACGTTAGCTTGAACGTTATCAGATACTTTTACAATTTCAAGAGTGTATCCTTCTTTTTGTAGATCTTCTTTAACTAATTCTAACATGTCAGTAAATGGTGGGACATGAGCAGCAACTTTAATTGTTTTGTCTTCTTTTTTTTCTTCTTTTTTGTCGCTAGTTTTGCTAGAACATGCTGTTAATATCAGCACAAGAGCTAAAAGACTAGCAATAATAGATAATACTTTTTTCATTAATCTATTTCTCCTTCTTGTTTGTGAAACGTTTAGCTAATCCATAACCTATGGATTGAATAATAAATACATATATAATAAATATTATCACTATTAAATACATTAAATCATAATTGTACTCTTGATATCCATATCTGAATGCAAATTCACCGAGACCACCTGCTCCGATTACACCCATTACAGTAGTATACGCTAATAAACTAATAGTAGTATAGGTGAATGATAAGATTAAGTTATCCATTGTAGCGGGTAATAAGAAATATCTAATAATTTGAATTTTAGTAGCTCCCATACTTATAGCTCTATCCACAATCTTCTTAGGAACATTAATAAGGGCTTGTTCAACAAATCGAGCATAGATACTCACACCAACAAGTGTAAGAGGCAAGATTGCTGCAATATTCCCAAAAGATGTTTTAAATAGAAATCTATTAACAGGGATTAGTATAAATACAAATATTAGAAATGGAACACTACGTAGGGCATTAAGAGAAATGCTAAGTCCCTCATAAACAGCTCTATTTTTTAGTAAATAATCACGACTGAAAGCAAAAAGCATAATACCTAATGGTAAGGAAATAAAAAATACTGTTAGCATTGAGTAAAGCATCATATAGTTAGTTTCCCAAAATGCTTTCATAATACCATCGTAATTGGCTTTAAATAAATCAATCATCTAATAAAAACTCCTTTACGTAGTTATAGTAATTACTGTCGTAATCATCTTTTGCATTTTTATTAGGCACGACAATATCTTTTATAGTAGAGTCGTCGATAACTACTACTCGGTCACAAAAGTTCTTCAGTAATGAAAGACTGTGAGAAATCATAACAATTGAAATATCAGTTGTTGTTCGTAGTTTGTTTAAGAGAGCGAAAATCTCTTTCTCACTATTAGTATCTAAAGCAGAACTAATTTCATCACAAAGTAAAACTTCTGGTTCTTGTAGAAGTGCCATAGCGATAGCAACTTTTTGTTGCTCCCCGCCACTTAGGCTACCACAAAGACTATTTTTTAGTCTTGTGATATTCATGAATTCAAGAATATCATCTATTTTCTTTTTATCAACAGAAACCTTATTTAATTTGTATACTAAACTTAAATGATAATATACACTTTTATTATCAATAAGATTAGAGTGTTGGAATATGTATGCTAGATTTTTTCTAGTATGTCTAAGGGTGCTTGCATCCATAGCTTTGATAGAAGAGTTTTTATAAAGTATATCTCCGCTATCATATGAAACAATACCATTGATCATTTTAAGAATAGTACTTTTCCCTGTACCATTTCTACCGATAATTCCAATAACTTCTTTCTTATTAATATCAAATGATATATTTTCTAATTTGAAGTTAGCATCTTTATATTGTTTTGATACGTTTTTTAATTGAACTATCATAATATACCTCCAAGAAAAACTATACCACTTTTGGAAAAGGATTTCAAGGGGTTTGTTTAAAATTTTGAAATTATTTGTTCATATTGTTCTTTGTGTGTTTGATAGTGTTTGTAAATCTGTTATCTGAAAATCGTAATATTGTATTGGTACAGTTTAAGTGTGTAGATGTTAAATGTTTTAAATATATATAGTAAGAAAAAAGATTACTATCATTCTAAAGGTTTCTAGATAAGTTGAAAGTGAAATTTGTCATGAATTGTATTAGCATAATTTTAAAATGAATTTTTAGCATTATTTATATTGGAATAATATTGGAGGTAATTAATAAAAATTTAATAATTATATTTTCTAAAAATGTTCTTAATATAATTCTTTATTTATTTACATTATTCGTATATAATTAAAGTTATGGTCTAAGGAGGTAATCTATGAAGAAATTGACAATAGTAGATATAGCGAAGATGGCTGGAGTAGGTACTACTACTGTCTCTAGATATTTTAATGGTGGGAATTTAAAAAAAGAAACAAGAGAAAGAATTAAAGAAATAGTAGATAAGTATAATTATACGCCAAATACTTTTGCTAAAGCATTAAAGAGTACTGATAGCAAAATTATAGGAGTAATAGTTCCGTGTCTTCACTCTTATGTAAGTGGAAATACTTTAAAATATCTTGATAAAGAGTTAAAAGATAACAATTATGAGACGCTAATAATGAATGCTAATTTTGATGAAAATAAGCAATTGGAGTATATAAAAAAATTAGCGAGAATGAATGTAGATGGGATTATTTTATTGCCGACTACTATGAGTAAGGCATATGAGAGTACTATTAAGTCTATAGATGTCCCTGTTGTTATGTTAGGGCAAGAAGGAGAGTATACATATAGTGTTGAGTACAATGATTTTAATGCTGCTAGGGATTTAACAAACTATATATTAGCAAGTGGACATAGAAATATAGCTTACTTAGGGGTTGGAGAAGACGATGTTGCTGTAGGTTATTACAGAAAATTAGGAGTAATAAGGACTTTAGAAAAGTATGATTTGCAACCTGAGAATGTACTAATTACTAATTTCGGAATGGAAGAAGGATATGAAATAGTAAGAGAAAATATAGAAAAGTTAAAAGAAGATAGTTGTTTAATTTGTGCAACTGATAATCTAGCTTATGGGGCAATAAAAGCTCTAGAAGAATCTGGTTTAAATGTTGGAGAGAATTATTCAGTTGCTGCCTTTGGAGATTATACGTCATCTGCATTATTAAAATCACCATTAACAACAATTAAGTTTAATCTTAAGGATGCTGCAAAACAGACGGTAGAAATGTTATTAAATATAATAAAAAAAGAAGAAACAGCTATAAAACTATTAATTGGTTATGAATTAAAAACAAGGGATAGTGTCTGTCTCTTATACACATCTGACGCTGCCGACGATATGCAGTGTGT